>LBCX01000407.1 GCA_001657575.1 Bacteroidales bacterium Barb4 | reverse complement strand
TCCATACTTTTGTTTTCATTAAGTGAAGACTATAATCTGTGCGCTGTACGGCAGGGTCTATCAAGTGCGGGACACGTTGTGTCCCGCTTTCTTTTATCCGAAAACGGTGCTTCCGCCCGCAGGTCAACTTCCATGCGGGCATTGCCTGCTTTCTTCCCCCGGAGGTAATTTTCATTATATTCCTCATCCTTTTTTCATCACACAAAGATAAGTGTCAGCAGCTTGCGCATGCAAGCAACAATTGCCTTTCGTTTGGCTTGCGGGTTCTTTTCGACAATCTTCGCGTAAAAAGCCGGCATGTTCTTATTGTGGTTCGTCGCCGATAAGATCGGCATAAACGGGCATTGCCGGATTGCGGTATTCCCCTTTTTGGAGATCCCTGTTTTGCCTTTGAACTTTATCTGGCCCGGCATAACTTACCGCCTACCGGATATTGTTAAAGAGCCGGAAGCCGTTTGTTTCGCACAATACTGCCACTGCGGTAATCAATCCCAAACCTTTTACTTTGGTTCTCCGGTCAGCCTTTTCCTTTAATACCCTGTCCTCTTCCGCCAAAATCTTGATTTCAATCTCAATCTCTTCTGCCACCCAAGTGTAAAACTCGATCTGCCCTGTCTTGAGAGCCGTCACACGGGCATTCCTGTGCCATGAATGCTCCATGGCATGGAGTCGGCATTTGGCGCGAACCAAATCCTTTTTTACGGATGAGAGTTCACGACATAAATCCAGTAATTCTCTGTACTGTAAACTTGTCGGCTGCCATGCAGGCAGACTCCTTTCCAAACCGAAGTCTGCCGTAAGAGCCGCATCAACCTTGTCCGTCCCGGTTTTTACATTCAGACTCTTGGCGCAAGGACATCCCTTTGGACATGCCCTTGACCGACCAGTTCAAGAGATCTTTGAAGCCTTCAAAATCATTGGGGAACGAACGGCTGCGCCTTATCTTCACCCGCCCGTCATTGAGACACACGTGAAAACCGTCCTTTGAAATGTCAATTCCTGCCGGTTGTTTCAGAAACCATAATTAATTGGTGAAAAAAGAAACTTCCCTTTACCGTCCGTCCTCGTAAATATATGCAGGATACGGGTTGTACAACCTGTTCCCTGGATACTTGTCCGGACTCGAAAGAGAAACAGGCACGGAGCAGGATCTGAAAGACGATATACTTGTTTGTTATCCTATACTTCCTTGCTGTTCCCGTACTTTCTTTTCTCCATATTCTATTGCAAATTTATAGAATACTTCCTTAATTTAACAAGTGGACAAACATACGAGGACTTCCTTACTGGCATCACCTTTAACCTCACATTTCGCTTCCCGACGTACCGCTTTGCTTCATGTGGATCTTAAATCTATAGCCCCTTGGGGTAGGTTGTCCAAAATCAGTTGTCCGCCTATCAACAAAATTATTATCTTTGTATCATTATTCATTTACTTCACAAAGAATAATGAAAAACCCGTAGTGTATTTAGAAAAAAGTAAAAAAGAAGTTGTTTATTATCAATAAAATGATTATATATACTTGTCTACCAAACAATTAAATACATGAACAACTTCGCCACAAATTACGGAAAAATATTGGAGATATTACAACAGGCAGAGACAAAAATGAATTTTATGAATCAAATACGTATTCCCCGTCTCTCGGATATGGAACTTGTAGCTGTAGATTTGACCTCCGGGTATATGGGCATTGATTCAGAGCATCAATTGTTTAGGGTTCTACCCAGGGCTACAAGTGATAAAATGGAACGCAGTGTTTATAATCGGCGCAAACGAAAATTATTTTACTTCGGGGAGCAGCTGCGCAAATGCCTGGCCGGGAAGGTCAGTGCAGATAA
>LBCX01000406.1 GCA_001657575.1 Bacteroidales bacterium Barb4 | reverse complement strand
TGTCCTGACATCACGGCTGTCGGCTACCTCCGCACCGGCTTCGGCTGTCCCGCGAAAACCGTGCTCAGGGGCGAAGACTTTCTTCACATCCACCCCTTCGGCAAGTAAGGCATCCAATAAATGAACCTTGCCGCCTTCCAAAACGGATGTTTGATTAACCACCAGCCCTATCCTCTTGCCTTTCAGCAGGGGGACGACTTTCTGTTGAAAGGCAGCCGGGCGGCTCCACGAGATTTCTTGCGCACAAATCCCTTGTATGCCGTTTAGCAACAGCAATAACAGCAGAAAAACATTCAATCGGGTTTCCCTCAACGGTGTTTTGTTTTTAACCACAGAGGCACGGAGGACACGGGTTTTTTATTCTTTATCTCCGTGTTCTCCGTGCCTCTGTGGTGAACGGTGTCTTGTTTTTAACCACAGAGACACGGAGGACACGGTTTTTTTTATTCTTTATCTCCGTGTTCTTCGTGCCTCTGTGGTGAAATGATTACTCTTCAACTGTCAGCTTATAAATACATTGACTGCGGTAGGTTTCGCCCGGACGGAGCACGGTGCTTGGGAAATCGTTCCGGTTCGGGCTGTCGGGATAGTGCTGTGTTTCGAGGCATAAGCCGCCACGCACCGGATAAACCGTTCCGAACTTGCCTTTGTCATGCCCTGACATGGCATTGCCGGCATAGAACTGTATGCCCGGCTCATTAGTATATACTTCAAGCACAATGCCGGAGACAGGGGAAACAACTCTGGCAGCCAATACATTTATATCCCCCTGCGCGTTTAACACCCAATTATGGTCGTAACCTTTTCCCCATACCAACTGCTCGAAAGGGTCACCGATATGCTCGCCAACGGCAACCGGCTGCCGCAAATCCATCGGACTGCTCTCTACCGAAGAAAACTCACCCGTCGGAATGAGGTATTCATCAACGGCAGTGTATGTATCGGCGTTGATAGAAACAAGGTGATCCAGAACGTCAGTCTCCGCCTTGCCGGAAAGGTTGAAATAGCTGTGATTGGTGAGATTGACAACCGTCGGCTTGTCGGTAGTCGCTTCATAAGAGATGCTTAGGGCGTTATCATCCGTCAGTTCGTACAGCACGCGGACATTCAGATTGCCCGGAAAGCCCGCCTCACCGTCAGGGGAAAGATAATGCAATTCAAGCGTTTGCGCATCCGTTTGATTGGCTTCCCACAGTTGGACGTGATAGCCGTCCGCACCTCCGTGCAGGCAATGCCCGTTGTTGTTTTGAGGCAGCTGGTATTCCTGCCCGTCCAACGTGAACTTGCCCTGCGCGATACGGTTTCCGAAGCGACCAATCAAGGCACCGTAATTCCCGTTGGAAGCCAGATAATTCCCGATATTGTCGTAGCCCAGCACCACATCCGTCAGCTTTCCGTCCCTGTCAGGCACCGTCAGTGATACCAGCCGTCCGCCGTAATTGGTAATGCAGGCTTCTGCCCCGTTCCTGTTCGTCAGCACATAAAGAGCTGTCTGCTTACCGTTCGCTTCTGCATCAAAATCAGACTTCAACAAGCCGGAAAGGGTCGCAGCCTCTTCCTGCTCTCCTTTCTTTTCGCCGCAGGCAACAAGCACGCACAAGACCGCAACGGTCAGGCAAATCTTCTTCATAAAATAGATGGATTAATTGTTGATGATAATCGTAGTCTCGCCGGGAATCGAACCCGGATCTAAAGTTTAGGAAACTTCTATTCTATCCATTGAACTACAAGACCCTCTTCAAAGTGGCGGCAAAAGTATAATCTTTTCCGCATAACGTGTATGTTTTACCGTAAAATATATACCTGCCGGCAGGGTCAACGCATTAAAATTAGAGTAATTGAA
>LBCX01000105.1 GCA_001657575.1 Bacteroidales bacterium Barb4 | reverse complement strand
CATGGAATTGCTTCAAATTCGGGAATAATGCAACAATCAACCACGACAGCGCAAATACTACTATTATCATAATGGCATAATACGGGAAGAACCCTAATCGGCTGATTCGGCCGTCTATTCGGAAAAAGTTACTCAGGAGTTTCATTATCATTTGAGTTTATTGATGTTTATCTTCTTCAGGTCAGGCAGGAAGTAGGTGATTAATCCCAACAGAGGCATATAGGCGCACATTCGGTAAACGGCTTCGATACCGTGAATGTCTGCCATTTTCCCCAATACGGCGGAGGAGATGCCCGCTATGCCAAAGGCAAGTCCGAAGAAAAGCCCGGAAATCAATCCCAGTTTATAAGGCAACAGTTCCTGTGCATAGACCAGTATGGCGGGAAAGGCAGAGGAGAGAATAAGCCCGATGCAGAAACTGAGTATCACCGTAGCGGTCAGCCCGACGTGCGGCATCATAAGCGAGAAGGGTGCCGCCCCCAATATGGAAATCCATATCACATACTTCCGCCCGATACGGTCGCCGATTGGTCCGCCCGACAATGTCCCAATTGCCATAGCCACGAGGAAGACGGACAGAAACACTTGCGACTCCCGCACGCTCACCCCAAACTTTGTGATCAGGTAAAAGGTGTAATAGCTTGACAGGCTTGCCATGTAAACATATTTGGAGAAAATAAGCAGCAGCAGGATGCCGATGGAAATGATTGTCTGCTTTTTAGGCAAAGGCATTTCAACCCTTTTACCCACCATCGGCGTTTCTATCTTCATACGGTTCAGGTATCGCTTGTACCAGCGGCATATCGGCGTCATGACCACAATAGCCGTAAAGGCGGCGAGGGCAAAGAAGGAAATATTCTGCCTCCCGTAAGGCACCACCAGCAGGGCAACCGCCAAGGGGCCTATCGATGTCCCGAAGTTACCCCCCACTTGAAAGACCGATTGCGCAAGTCCCCGCCTTCCCCCCGATGCGAGCGAGGTAATCCGCGAAGCCTCCGGATGCAAAACGGACGACCCCATCCCGATCAGAAACACGGCGCACAGCACCCCCGGCAAAGAGGGCACCAAGCCCAACGCCACCAGTCCGGTCAGCGTGAAACTCATCCCGATTGGCAGCGAACGGGAGACGGGATGTTTATCAAAAAAGAAGCCTACAAACGGCTGAAACACCGACGCCGCAAATTGATACACCAGCGTAATCAGTCCTATCTGCGCAAAGCTGATTCCCAGCTCGTTTTTTATTAGCGGATAGGAAGCCGTCAGTACCGATTGCAACATATCGTTCAGGCAGTGCGCCACGCTCAATGCCGCCAGCACACCGAATGCCGTCTTCTGTTTATTTTCGGAATCACCCACCTTGCTCTTTTTTAATCGGCGGCAAATGTAGCCCTTTTTCCATACCCCGCTTGCCTGCCTTGCGAAAAAATATATCTTTGCGCCCATGCTTCGCATAGCCACACATATAGAATGTTTATTGCCGATGCACGACTGTGTAATCATCTCCGGCGTAGGGGGTTTCGTGTTGCAAACCTTGCCCGCCGCTTATCGGAAAGAGGATCATACGTTCCTCCCGATGCGCAAGGAGATTGTCTTCAACGAGTCGCTCAGGCATAACGACGGACTGCTGCCCGAATCGTACATGCAGGTGTACGGAACGGACTATCAGAAGGCGCAAGGCATGGTGGAAGAGGATATCGCCGAACTGCAAGCCTCCCTCCGTCAATACGGGAAGGTGTCGCTGGGCAAGACAGGCTCCCTTTCGCTCGGCAAAGAAAATCAGTTGGTCTATCAGCCGGGGAAAACCGATGTGTTCGATGCGGATTGCTACGGTTTGTCATCGTTCGCTTTTCCCGTATTGCCGCCGGCAGTGATTGTGACAGGGGATGAGCAACCCGCTCGCCGCAAAGATGTATTTTATATACCCGTCAGCAAGCGGTTTGTACGCGGGTCGGTTGCCGCAGCGGCAGCCATCGCGTTGTTTCTCCTTTCCCCCCTTCCCGTCAATGATATGAAACAGCCGGCATACACCGCCGGCGTCCTTCCTTCAACTATCCTGCCCAAAGCAACAACCGCACCGGAAATCCTGCCGACGGTAGAAGCAAAAAGCAATACGGCAACGGAAACCGCCAAACCGAATGTAGCCCCTCCCCTCCCCTCTCCTACCCTTTCACAACCTGCAAAGGGTAAAACCTTCCATATTATAATAGGCAGTTTTCCCTCCAAAGGCGAAGCCGACAGGTTTATGGCAAGAATAGACCGTGCGAAATACGCAGGTGCCGGCGTTGTTTTCCGTAAGGACAGATACCGTGTTTATGCCGGCAGATACAGCAACCGCCAAGAAGCGGAAGCCCGCCTCACTGCCATACGGAAAAACGCTAAGTACAAGGATGCTTGGCTGTTTATCGGAAGAAATTAATCCCCTCCATTGTAGATCACTTGTGCGTACAGCCGGCTGTCACGGGTACGAGCAGCCAGCTGTCACAGGTGCGAGCAGCCGGCTGTCACGGGTATGAGCACGGCTGTCACGGGTGCGAGCAGCCGGCTGTCACCTAATTGGCGAATGTCAGTCCGTCACTGGCTTTATCTATCAGGATGGGGCGGGCGCGGTCTATCTTTGCGCCGAGTATTTGCTTGGACAGTTCGTTGAGGACGTGCTTTTGTATGACACGCTTCACGGGGCGGGCACCAAATTGGGGGTCAAAGCCTTCGGAAGAGATGAAACGCACGGCATCGTCGGTGAAGTCTAAGGTAATGCCGCCGGCAGAAAGCATCTTTTTGACACTGTTCAGTTGGAGAGAAACGATGCGGCGGATTTCTTCTTCGGTCAGCGGAGTGAACATGATAACCTCGTCAATGCGGTTGAGAAATTCGGGGCGGACGGACTGCTTCAACAGTTCCAAAGCCTGCCGCTTGGTATCTTCGAGCACCTGCTCGCGGTTGGCGGCGGTGATATGTTCGAGGTTTTCGCGGATTAGAGAAGAGCCGATGTTGCTGGTCATAATGATGATGGTGTTCTTGAAGTTCACCATGCGCCCTTTGTTGTCAGTAAGCCGCCCGTCATCCAACACTTGGAGGAGGACGTTAAACACATCGGGGTGCGCCTTCTCAATTTCATCGAAAAGGACAACGGAATAGGGCTTGCGGCGAATGGCTTCGGTCAGTTGTCCGCCCTCATCGTAGCCCACGTAGCCCGGAGGAGCACCGATAAGGCGGGTGGCGGCAAACTTTTCCTGATACTCGCTCATGTCGATGCGCGTCATCATGTTTTCATCATCGAAGAGGTATTCCGCCAGGGCTTTGGCTAATTCCGTTTTGCCCACGCCGGTAGTGCCGAGGAAAATGAAAGAGCCGATAGGTCGTTTCGGGTCTTGCAATCCCGCACGGCTGCGGCGCACGGCATCGGCTACGGCGGTGATGGCTTCTTCCTGCCCTACCACACGGCGGTGCAACTCGCCTTCCAGACTAAGGAGCTTGTCCTTTTCGCTCTGCAACATTTTGTTTACCGGAATGCCCGTCCAGCGGGAAACAACATCGGCAATGTCTTCGCTGTCCACCTCCTCCTTAATCATGGCGGAGGCTCCCTGCATCGCGTGCAGGCGGGACTGGATGTCCTCTATCTCCTGCTCCTTGGCTTTGATTTTGCCGTAACGCAGTTCCGCCACCTTCCCGTAGTCGCCTTCCCGCTCTGCCTTGTCAGCTTCAAACTTCAGGGACTCAATGTCTATCTTGTTCTGCTGAATCTTTCCGACAAGGTCTTTCTCGTTCTGCCATTGGGCGTGCTGCTTGGTTTCCTCTCCTTTGAGTTCGGCAATTTCCCGACTGAGGGATTCCAGCTTGACAGTGTCGTCCTCGCGTTTGATGGCTTCGCGTTCAATCTCCAACTGCTTGATGCGGCGGGAGATTTCGTCAAGCGATTCGGGCACGGAGTCCACCTGAATGCGCAGGCGGGCAGCGGCTTCGTCCATCAGGTCAATAGCCTTGTCGGGCAGGAAGCGGTCGGTGATGTAGCGCGACGACAGTTGAACGGCGGCAATAAGGGCATCGTCCTTAATGCGCACCTTATGATGGTTTTCGTATTTCTCTTTCAAGCCGCGCAGGATGGAAACGGTATCCGCCTCGTCCGGCTCATTGACCATAACGATTTGGAAACGGCGTTCCAACGCCTTGTCTTTCTCGAAGTATTTCTGATATTCATCCAAAGTCGTGGCACCGATAGCCCGCAATTCGCCCCGTGCCAAAGCCGGTTTCAGTATATTGGCGGCATCCATCGCGCCCTCGCCCTTTCCGGCGCCGACCAGCGTATGGATTTCATCAATGAAAAGGATAATCTCCCCGTCGGACTTGACCACCTCATTAACGACCGACTTCAGCCGTTCCTCAAACTCGCCCTTGTACTTGGCGCCTGCCACCAAGGCACCCATATCCAGAGAAAAGAGCTGCTTCGATTTCAGATTCTCCGGCACATCGCCGCGAATGATACGATGCGCCAGCCCTTCGGCAATGGCAGTCTTGCCCGTGCCCGGCTCACCGATAAGGATAGGGTTGTTTTTCGTCCTTCGGGAAAGGATTTGGAGAACGCGGCGTATTTCATCATCCCGCCCGATGACAGGGTCTAACTTGCCATTGCGGGCGCGGTCATTCAGATTGACGGCGTATTTGTTAATCGAGTCGTATGTGTCCTCAGCCAAAGGGCTGGTCACTTTATTGCCTTTGCGCAGCTCATCAACAGCCTGCCGAAGTTCCTTCTCCGTCACGCCGGCATCTTTCAGCAGTTGCGAGGCATCGCTCTTTTCGCTGAGCAGAGCAAGGATGAGATGTTCCAGCGAAACATACTGATCGCCCATTGTGCCGGCATATTCGGCGGCTTTCTGCATCACGGCATTCGCCTCACGGGAAAGATAAGGCTCTCCGCCGGACACTTTCGGGTAGGATTCAATACGGTGGTCAAGTGCGGACTGCAATGCCGGAACACTTACTCCCAATTTGCGGAAGAGGAAATTGGTTACACTCTCACCTGTCAGAATGACGGCTTTCAGGAGGTGAGCCGGCTCAACGGACTGCTGATTGTGCTGAGTAACCAACTGAACAGCCTGCTGGAGGGCATCCTGAGACTTGATGGTAAAGTTGTTCGTATTCATAATTACGTGTATTTAGTTATTGTTAATCCTGTTGCGCGAATGCCCCGAAGGGGCAAGAGATTTCAGCCCCACATGCAGCGTAGCGGAATGTGGGGTTTAATGGCGATGCAGGCAAGAAAGCCCTGAAAGGACGACCGAATAATATATATTGCATTGTAAACCATCGTTCGCGATTTGTATCGTTCTTTCAGAACTTTATTGATATATACTTGCCTTAACCCCACATTCCGCTTCGCTGCATGTGGGGCTGAAATCTCTTGCCCCTTTGGGGCATCTGCGTAACATTAGTTAGCCATCATTAGCCCATGTTCCGTGGATGTCCCGCTCTGACCGCTATTATTCTCCCCCCAACGAATGTATGACCAGTCCGGAACGGAGTTTCGGTTCAAACCATGTGGTTTTGGGAGGCATGATGTTGCCACTGTCGGCGATGTCTGTCAGTTGCTGCATAGATACGGGGTATAAGGCGAGGGCGACTTTCATTTCGCCGCTGTCCACGCGGTGTTTCAGTTCGCCTAAGCCGCGTATGCCGCCGACGAAGTCAATGCGCTTGTCTGTCCGCAGGTCTTTGATGCCGAGTATTTCGTCAAGGATGAGGCGGGAAGAGACGGTTACGTCCAATACGCCGATGGGGTCGCTGTCATCGTAGGTGCCGGGCTTGGCGATCAGCGAATACCATTTGTCGGACAGGTAGAGGGAGAAGTTGTGCAGGGATTGGGGTTTGTATATTTCCGCTCCCTTTTCTTCTACGAGGAAGGCGGCGGAGAGCTTGGCGAGGAATTGTTCGTCCGTCAAGCCGTTCAGGTCTTTTACCACGCGGTTATAGTCAATGATGGTCAACTGTCCGGCGGGGAAGCATACAGCCATGAAGAAGTTGTATTCTTCGCTGCCGCAATGGTGCGGGTTTAGCCTTGCCTTTTCGGCACCGGTCAGGGCGGCGGCGGCAGAGCGGTGATGCCCGTCGGCGATGTAGAGAGCCGGCATTTGGGCAAAGAGGGTGGTGATGCGCTCCGTGTCTTGGGCGTTGTCGATAATCCAGAAGGTGTGACCGAAGCCGTCCGGCTTAGCGACAAAATTGTATTCCGGTTCGCGGGTGATGTACTTCTTTACGATGGCATCCAAGTCGGCGTTGTCAGGATAGGCAAAGAAAACCGGCTCAATGTTGGCATTGTTTATGCGGACGTGCTTCATGCGGTCTTCCTCCTTGTCGGAGCGGGTGAGTTCGTGCTTCTTGATACTGCCTTTCAGGTAATCATCCACGCTGGCACATACCACAAGACCGTACTGTGTACGTCCGTTCATGGTTTGGGCATAAACGTAGTAATGCTCTTCGGGGTCTTGTATCAGCCATCCTTTTTCTTGGAACATTTTGAAATTGGCAGCTGCCTTTTCGTAAACGGCGGGGGTATGTTCGTCCGTACCGACGGGAAAATCTATTTCCGGCTTGATAATGTGATACAATGATTTCTCATTTCCCGCAGCCTCTTCACGGGCTTCTTCGGAGTTCAATACGTCGTAAGGGCGTGAGGCAACTTGCTCTACCAGATGCTTTGGCGGACGGATGCCTTTGAAGGGTTTTACTTGCATGGTAAGAAGATTTTTTACTTATTCACTGATGTTACGCAAAAGTCCCGTAGGGACAAGAGATTTCAGCCCCACATGCAGCAAAGCGGAATGTGGGGTTAAGGATGATACCATCAAGGAAGTCCTGAAAGGACGACCGAATAATGTATGCGGCACATTATAAGCCATTGTTTGTAATTTGTATCGTTCTTTCAGAACTTTATCGGTATGTATTTATCTGAACCCAACGTGCCGCTTCGCTTTACGTTGGGCTGAAATCCGGCATTCCTTCGGAATTTGCATAACATCAAATCATTAACCGTTAGCCATTAATTCACTCTAAACCGCTCATTCCCGTTCTTCAGGAAGTCCACTATCTGTTCGGCGGCGGCGATGCCGGCGTTGATGTTGGCTTCTGCCGTCTGGGCACCGGTCTTTTTGGGAGTGGAGAAATAGCGGTCGGGATAGTTAGCCGTCAGGTCGGCGTGGATGTCGGGACGGATGTCGGTGAGGTATTTGAGGTCGGGACGTTCCGACAGGGCTTTGGCGAGGGCGGACTCATCAATTACTTCCTTGCGGGCGGTGTTTATTACGATGCCGCCTTTCGGCAGGAAGTTCAGGAGTTCAAAGTTGATGCTGCCTTTGGTTTCAGCCGTGGCGGGGATATGGAGGGAGATGATTTGGCAGGTTTTGAAGAGGTCGGCGGCGGACTTTACGGCTTTCACTCCTTCCTTTTCGATGGCTTCGGCGGGGAAGAAAGCATCGTAGGCATATACTTCCATGCCGAAACCTTTGGCGATGCGGGCTACATTGCGACCTACGTTGCCATACGCCAATATGCCCAGCCTTTTCCCTTTCAACTCTATGCCGGACGTGCCGTTGAAGAAGTTACGCGCACCGAACACGAGCATACCGAACACCAATTCGGCTACGGCGTTGGAGTTCTGTCCGGGCGTGTTCATCACGCATACGTTGTGCGCCGTGGCGGCTTCCAAGTCCACATTGTCGTAACCGGCACCGGCACGCACTACTATCTTTAATTGCTTGGCTGCCGCAAATACTTCAGCGTCTATCTTGTCGCTGCGGATAATCACGGCATCGGCATCCGTCACTGCTTCCAGCAGTTGGGCTTTCTCCGTATATTTCTCAAGCAATGCCAATTCAAAACCGGCGGTTTCCGCCACTTCACGGATGCCTTTCACCGCTACGGCGGCAAAAGGCTTGTCTGTTGCTATTACTATTTTTGCCATTGTTTATTTTCTTTCACCACAGAGGCACAGAGGACACGGAGGGAAACATATATTCTCCGTGTTCTCCGTGCCTCTGTGGTATAATTATATTTAATGTTTCTTCTCAAATTCCTTCATCGCGGCTGTCAATGCTTCCACGCTGCTTTTCGGCATGGCATTGTACAGGGAGGCACGGAAACCGCCGACCGAACGGTGTCCCTTGATACCCACCAAGCCGGCGGCGGTGGCGAACTTGGAAAACTCTTCTTCCAATTCCTTATATTCCTCATTCATCACGAAGCATACGTTCATCAGGGAACGGTCTTCCGCCACAGCGGTGCCCTTAAACAATTTGTTGCGGTCTATTTCATCATACAGCAGAGCCGCCTTGTCCTTGTTCTTCTTTTCCAACACGGCAATCCCGCCCAATTCCTTATACCACTGCAAAGTTTGCAGCGCGGCGAAAACAGGCAGCACGGGAGGCGTATTGAACATGGAATCCTTCTTGACATGCGTGCGATAGTCCAGCATGGAAGGTATCGGACGGCTGACATGCCCCAGCGCATCCTTGCGGACAATCACCAGCGTCACCCCAGCAGGAGCCAGATTCTTCTGTGCTCCGGCATAGATCACATCGTATTTGGACACATCCACCGGACGGGAGAATATATCGGACGACATATCGGCGGTCAGCCGCACCTTTACATCCGGCTCATGCCGTATTTGCGTCCCGAAAATCGTATTGTTGGATGTAAAGTGGAAATAATCCACATTCTCCGGCACGGTAAACCCCTTCGGGATAAAGCTGTAATTCGCCTCCTTGGAAGAAGCCACCACGTCCACTTCGCCAAAGAACTTCGCCTCCTTGATAGCGTTGGAAGCCCACGTACCGGTATCCAGATAAGCCGCTTTCTTCTCCAACAGATTGAAAGGCAACATACAGAACTGCATACTTGCGCCGCCACCCAGAAACAGTACTTCGTATCCTTCGGGAACTTCCAGCAGTTCCTTCACCAAGGCACGGGCTTCATCATTGACGGCAATAAACTCCTTGCTCCTGTGGGAAACTTCCAACAGGGACAATCCCGTTCCTGCAAAATTCTCCACTGCCGCCGCCGTACTCTTGATCGTATGCTCGCTCAGAATAGAAGGGCCTGCATAAAAATTGTGCTTCTTCATATCAAATTCGCTTTAGAATAATGTTATTAGTTGATTTTTGCGGGGCAAATGTACCACTTTCTCCGAACCTGCCATTTATTTGAAATGAAATATATCCTTACTTATTTCCCTCGCTTTTCCTTTGCCCGTTCATTTTTTATACGGACTTTTGCGCCGTCAAAATAAAGGTGTCACCATAGTTCCCGATGAACTATGGTGTTTTTTTTGACCGTAGTTCCCGATGAACTATGATGCCAATGTGGCGCAAAAGCCCTGAAAGGGCAAGAGATTTCAGCCCCACATGCAGCGCAGCGGAATGTGGGGTTAAGGGATGACACCGAGGGTATCCTGAAAGGATGACAGAAT
>LBCX01000405.1 GCA_001657575.1 Bacteroidales bacterium Barb4 | reverse complement strand
GTTTAGCATTACTTGCTCTTTATTTTTTGCAATTACATCTTTTGTTTCTGAATGAGAAGTAACTGTTCCGCCTATTTGACTATATGTTCCACAAATGACATCAACATCTGTTTCTGTCATTTTTTCATACAACTTTTGAATACAATTGGATGTTATTTCGTCATCACTATCCATAAAGTAAAGATACTTTCCTTTTGCGGCATCAATAGCAGAATTTCTTGCGGCACCAAGACCAAGATTAACCGGATGTTCTATAATCCTTACATATTCTCCTCGCGGATGTGTCGAAATAATATTTCTAACAATATCCATCGACTTATCACTTCCTTTATCGTCAACGATAAGATATTCTATATCCTTGTATGTTTGATTTAATGCCGATAATAATGCTCTTTCCACATAAATCTTCTACATTATAAACAAGCATTGCAAGTGCTATTAACTTCATAGACAAATAGTTTAGAACTGTTTTCAAGCATCTATAACTACTTTTCTATCGGAACTATGTTTTTTCTTCAGTTGCTCACGGGCAACCCAACAGCTCCCGTATAAACTGATCCTTCTCCAATACCCCAAACTTCCCTTCCGATACGGATTGCTCGTCGAAGCGGGTAACGGTATCCGGTGCCTGTCCCGGTTTGTAGATGAGGAAAGGGACGGGAGTGTTGGTATGCGTGCGGGTGGCGCAGGGAGTCGGATGGTCGGGGAGGATGGCAATGGCAACGGGTTCGCTCCATTGGCGAACAGCTTCATAGATGGGGCGGACGGCACGGCGATCCAAGTATTCGATGGTTTTTACTTTTAGCTTTACGTCGCCCTCGTGACCGGCTTCGTCGCTGGCTTCGATGTGGAGATAGACAAAATCGTTTGTTTTCAGGGCGTCGATGGCGGCTTGTGCTTTGCCTTCGTAATTGGTGTCGTAGAGACCGGTGGCTCCTTCCACGGGGATGTTGCGAAGTCCGGCGTAGACACCGATGCCGCGTATCAAATCGACAGCCGAGATGACGGCACCCGTTTGGAAGCCGTACATTTCCGCCATTGTCTGCATGGCAGGATGGTAGCCCGGCGACCAGGGCCAGAGGCTGTTGGCGGGGTCTTTCCCTTCGGAAATACGCTTGAGATTGACGGGATGATCTTTTAGCAGTTCTTGCGAGCGGAGAATAAGGTCGTTCAGCAAAGAGGCTGTTTCTTCCGCTTCCGGCACTTGTGCCTTAATCAGCAACGGGCGGAAAGGATGCAGCGGCACATCGTGGGGAGGCGTGCAGTTCAGCCGTTTGTCGCCGCCTTTCACGACCAGCAAATGGCGGTAAGCTACGCCGGTATGGAACTTCACGCGGTCGGAACCCAGCCGTTGGTTCAGGAATTGAATCAACGTGTCCGCCTCTGCGGTGGAGATATGTCCGGCGGAATGATTCTTCAAAATAGCCCCTTTTACACAAATCAGGTTGCAGCGCATCGCCATTTCGCCGGACAGAAGCTCCACGCCTATGCTTGCGGCTTCCAGAGAACCCCGCCCTTCAAACACCTTGGGCAGGTCGTAACCCAAAACGGCAAGGTTGGCTACTTCGCTGCCCGGATGAAAACCGTCGGGAACAGTCTTTAACTGCCCCGTGACGCCTGCTGCGGCAAGTTTATCCATATAAGGGGTGCGGGCGAATTGCATCGGTGTTTTATATCCCAACGCTTCTATCGGCTCGTCTGCCATGCCGTCGCCCAAGATTATGATTGTTTTCATTCTGCTGTCTGTTTGCTCAAAAATCGGGCAAATGTATAGGATTAGCAGATGTAATGCAAGCTGGCGGCAGGTTTTGCCAGGGCAAACGCATCTTAATTTGTTAGGATTTTCAGTA
>LBCX01000104.1 GCA_001657575.1 Bacteroidales bacterium Barb4 | reverse complement strand
AAGTCTGAATCCGGCAGTTTCAAGGTTGCTGAACCTCAGCAAATCTGAATCCGGCAGTTTTCAAGGTTGCTGAGCCTCAGCAAGTCTGAATCCGACAGTTTCAAGGTTGCTGAGCCTCAGCAAGTACTACTTTAATTCCTTCTTCCTTATACCGTATAACAGTCTGTTTGCGGTCGGAGCCTACCGACACAATCTTGACGGGTACGCCCAACTCCTCTTCGAGGAAGGAGAGGTAGGCGTTAAACTCTTCGGGGAACTCGTTCTCGTCCGTCATCTTCGTCATATCCGTCTGCCAGCCGGGAAGTTCTGCATAAATCGGCTTAACGGAGTCGGTGATTGTATAAGGGAAGTCGGTTACTTCCTGCCCGTCCATGTCATACGCCACGCAGGCTTTGATGGTCTCGAAGCCGTCCAGCACATCGCTCTTCATCATAATCAGACGGGTGACGCCGTTTATCATAACAGCATATTTCAAGGCTACCAAATCGATCCACCCGCAACGGCGGCGGCGACCTGTCACCGAGCCGAACTCATGCCCTATATCGCAAAGCCTGTCCCCCGTTTCATCAAACAATTCGGTAGGGAAAGGCCCGCTTCCCACACGGGTGCAATAGGCTTTGAATATGCCGTACACCTCGCCGATGTTGCGGGGAGCCACGCCCAAACCCGTACAGCATCCGGCGCATATCGTATTGGAAGAGGTGACAAAGGGATAGGAGCCGAAGTCTATATCCAGCATCGTCCCCTGCGCCCCTTCCGCCAAGATGGTTTTGCCCTCTTTCAGGTAGTTGTTGATGACGTGCTCGCTGTCTATCAGGTCAAAGCCTTTCAGGTATTCCGCACCCTCAAACCATTCCGCTTCCAGTTCGCTTATATTATATGTATAGCCGAGCGATTGCAGGATAGCCTCATGGCGGGCTTTGGCGGCTTTATAGACGGCATCGAAATTGTGCAGCAGGTCGCCAATACGCACACCGTTACGGCTTGTCTTGTCGGTGTATGCCGGGCCGATGCCTTTGCCCGTCGTGCCAATTTTGCCGTCACCTTTGGCGGCTTCGTAGGCAGCGTCCAAGATGCGGTGGGTCGGCAGTATGAGGTGGGCTTTCTTGGAGATGCGAAGCAGCTTCTTTATGTCGTGTCCGCTTGCCGCCAAAGCCTCTGCTTCCTGCTTGAACAAAAGAGGATCTAACACCACACCGTTTCCGATGATGTTTACCTTTCCCCCTTGAAAAACACCGGAAGGAATGGAGCGAAGAATATATTTCTGGTTGTTGAACTCCAAGGTATGCCCTGCGTTGGGACCGCCTTGGAAACGGGCGATTACGTCATAGTCAGGAGTCAGCACGTCCACTATCTTGCCTTTGCCTTCATCTCCCCACTGCAATCCTAATAAAACATCTGCTTTCATTATCTTATACTTAACTTGTTTTTAATAACTAACGTTACACACTGACACGGAACAGTCGTTCCGCCTGACACGGAACGACCGTTACCGATTATCCTGCCTGTCTCTATTTTCGCGGTTTCCTTGTTGTCAGGGTTTGTTCCGGAGGGGTTTCTGCTGCTTTCTCTGCAGCCTTTGCCTGTTTGATACAGAAGGTACATTTGCTGCAAATGCCATAGACATACGTGGCACTGTATGCTGGAGTGAAGCGTACCATCTTCAATTTAGCCAGATTGACAGTCGGCAACACCTTGCTTCCCTTGTCTTCGCTGACAGCACCGCATTTCAGGCAAATCCGGTGCAGATGTGTTTCGGCAAATACCCTCAGTTCATATTGGGCAAATGGCAAAGGAAAGAGGTGGCGGACAATCAAGCCCAATTCCGTAAGCAATTCGAGCGTGGCGTAGAGTGTCGCCTTGCTTACATGAAAAGAGTCGCCTTCCAGTCGTTCGTTTAGCATATTGACATCAAAATGTTCGGAAAACGAACATATAAGTTTGAATATAGCATCCCGCTCTGTCGTTCTCCGCAGTTTCTTTTCTTTCAAGTAGCCGTCAAACAGGTTGTCTAACTCATTAAGTAATGCATCTTCCATAAAAACCTTTTTCACACGGAAGGCAAAGGTAAATGATTTGTGTAAACCGTCAGTAATACACAGTATAATTCCTTTTATATAATTTCTTGTCAAAGAAAACGATGCCTGCGGCAAACAAGTCCAAAGTAACGGTTACCTCCGGATGCCGGCATACCTCCTTCCAAAAGCGGCGCATGGCTCTGCTTGACTTAATCCCTTCGCAAACCAAAACGGCATCGTCCGTCAGATACGGCAGACAGGCGGTAAAGAGCCAAGACATATCCTCCTGCTCACGGCGACCGTTGAGGAAGAGGAAATCCACCGTCCCCATCTCCCGAAGGATACCCGGCAGCAGTTCCTTGTAATCGCCAATCCGCACATCAATGGCGGTACGCGCCGCCCGACTGTACAGCTGTCCGGCAATCGATGCAAAGGCTGGGACGCGCTCCAGTGAAACACATTTCAACGCCGGCGCATACGAAGTCAGGTAGAGTGTGGACAATCCCAGCGAAGAGCCTATCTGCAAAATGCTTTTCGAGCGAAAGCGGTTAGTCAGGCGGAACAGCAAAGCCCCGTACTTAGGCCGTACTGCTTCACGCTTCACGGCAGCGGCGACCGTTGTCCGGCAGAATTTCCCCTTATGCCGACGGTCGGGACAAAGTATTGTTTCCTTGCTTTGAAGCAGTTCCTTGCGTAATGCCTCAATCTCCTGAAAACAGTAATAGACGGCACGTTCCCGTATCACCTTCGTGATAAGGTTGAACACAAAAGGAGAATGGACACCGTCCCCCCGGCGGTGACGTATCTTGCGGTAGAGTAGCGTGCATTTACGCAGTGTGCTTCGTTGCGGTAACAGGCGCATGGGTTATTCCTTTCTCCGTATATAAGTCAGGAACGTATAGGGATAGTCATGCCGGTCGTCAGTCGGAAACTCTTGCCACTCCGTTTCCTCCCACCGGCTGAAATCAATGACGGGAAAGAACGTATCTGCATCTGCAAAGGCATGACGGATACGGGTGAGGTACATCTTGTCGGCGGCTTCCAACGCCTGCCCGTAAACGCCTGCACCGCCGATGATAAAGACTTCCCCACCGTCACCATTTGCGGCAAGAGCTGATGCAAGGGAATTACAAACAGTGCAACCTACATAGTGAATATCCGACTGTGAGGTCAGCACGATATTTTTCCGGCCGGGTAGTGCACCCTTCGGCAGCGATTCGTATGTACGATGTCCCATGATAACGGAATGCCCTGTGGTCAGTTCCTTGAACCGCTTCATGTCGTTTGGCAAACGGCAGAGCAACTGCCCGTTCCTGCCGATGGCGTTGTTGTCGGCGACGGCGGCGATGATAGAGATTGGTGTCATATTATATGGTAACGCGGGCAGTTTTCAATCACGGAATAAAGTAGCAAGGGTGTCTAAAATATGTTTTATAATATGTTTTTTTATTTGGGTGCTGTGCGGGAAACCCACATCTTTGCGCCCGAATAAGAGAATAACCTAAACAATCTTTTTGCCTTAAAAACTAATACCTTTTAAAAACCTGTAAAGAGGGCCTTTGTGAAAAAGCCCTCTTTATTATTTTCCTCCCGTCCATCCGGACTTCCGCATACCATCAATCAACAGGACTTCAGCAATTCACGGGCATTAGCCAGAGAGGCTTCCGTAAGTGTGGCACCGCTTAGCATACGGGCTACCTCGCGGATACGCTCCTCTCCGTTCAGTTGGCGGATGCCGGTAACGGTAGCCTCTGCCGTGTCTTCCTTATATACAAGGTAATGGGCTTGCCCTTTGGAGGCTATCTGGGGAAGGTGGGTGATGGTTATCACCTGCATGTTGCGACCGAGGGTTTGCATGATTTCACCCATTTTGTCAGCAATGTCACCGGATACACCTGTGTCCACTTCATCGAAGATGATAGCGGGCAACGCCGCAGAGCCGGCTATCATGGCTTTGACACAAAGCATGAGGCGGGATATTTCCCCGCCGGAGGCGATTTGCGAAACGGGCTGCAGGTCGCCGCTTTTATGGGCGGAGAAAAGGAAGCTAACCTCGTCCGTGCCGTCGGCAGCAGGTTCTTCTTTCGAGATGACGGCAATGGCAAAGCGGGCGTTGGGCATACCCAGCGGGGCAACCGTGGCGGCTATCTTTGCGGCGGCTGTTTTTGCAGCGGATTGGCGTTGCTTGTGCAGAAGGGCGGCAAGGCGGAGGAGTTCATTGCGGGAAGTGCCCGCTTGCATGTACAGGGCTTCGATCTGGTTGTCAAAGGAGGCGGTTTCGTCGAGTTCGGCGGCGTATTTGTCGCGGAGGGTGATGAGTTCGGCAACGGTAGAGGCACGGTGCTTTTGTTGCAGGTCGTATAAGGTGTTGAGGCGGTCATTTACCCACGCAAGGCGGTCGGGGTTGAAGTCGAAGTCTTCTGCGAGAGGGGCAGTTTCCGCTGCCAAGTCGGTGAGGTCAATATAGGCGGTGCGGAGACGGGCGGCGATGTCTTTGGCTTTCGGGTAGTAGGTTTGCAGGGCTTCGGAGGTGGTGAGGGCTTCTTTCAGTTGGCGCAGGCTGCTTTGTCCGTCGCCTTGCAGGAGGGCGGTTATTTTGTAGAGGGACGTTTTGATTTCTTCAGCGTGGGTGAGAAGTTCCTGCTCCTGTTCCAAGGCTTCCTGTTCATCAGGGAGAAAACGGGCGGCGAGAAGCTGTTCGAGTTGGAAGCGGATATAGTCTTCATCCTGTTTGCTTTGACGGGCTTTGCCGGTCAGTGCTTTCAGCTCTTTTTGGAGAGATTGGAAGCGGGCGTATTCAACGTGGTAGGTGTGCAGCAAGGAGGCGTTTTTCGCCATCAGGTCAACGGCTTTCAGTTGGAAACTGTTGTCACCCAGCAACAGGTTCTGATGTTGGGAATGGATGTCAATAAGCCGGCTGCCCAATTCCTTCAAGACGGAGAGCGCAACGGGCGAGTCATTCACAAAGGCACGCGACTTGCCCGAAGCGAACAACTCCCGCCGGAGGATGCAGCTTTCGGCATCGTATTCCAATTCATTCGCCTCAAAGAACGGCAACAGTCCGTAGGCGGCAATATCAAAGACAGCTTCTATCAGGCATTTGTCCGCTGCTGTCCGTATGCTGCGCCCGTCCGCCCGTCCGCCGAGCACCAGAGACAGGGCACCCAGTATGACAGACTTCCCCGCCCCGGTCTCGCCGGTAATAACCGACAGCCCTTTGTCAAACCGTATGTCCAGCTTGTCTATCAGTACATAATTCCGTATAAACAGGGATTTCAGCATACCTTACAAGTTTATGATTAACCTTGCTTTCAGGCGGTTAATGTTCATATTTCGTTTTGCCCGCAAACATACTGCTTTTTGTGTACTTTCGCGCCGTCAATAAAAAAGCGAATCATGCAGAAACCCTCCGTACCCAAAGGAACCAGAGACTTCTCGCCCGAAGAGATGGCGAAGCGCAACTATATCTTTGATACCATCCGTAATGTGTTTCATCTCTACGGCTTTCAGCAGATAGAAACGCCGGCTATGGAAAACCTTTCTGCTCTCATGGGGAAATATGGCGAGGAGGGGGATAAGCTGTTATTCAAGATACTGAACTCAGGCGATTACTTTGCCGATTTGTCCGATGATGAGTTGCTGGCAAGAAATCCAGCCAAGTCGGCTTCCAAGCTGTGTGGGAAAGGCTTGCGGTACGACCTGACCGTGCCCTTTGCCCGTTTCGTGGTGCAGCATCGGAATGACATAACCTTTCCTTTCAAACGGTATCAGATACAGCCCGTCTGGCGCGCCGACCGTCCGCAGAAGGGGCGTTACCGCGAATTCTACCAGTGCGATGCCGATGTGGCAGGTTCCGCTTCGTTGCTGAACGAGGTAGAGCTGATTCAGATTACGGACGAGGTGTTCCGCCGGCTGGGCATCCGCGTAACCGTCAAAATAAACAACCGCAAGATACTGTCCGGTATCGCCGAAATCATCGGAGAGGCGGACAAAATTATTGACATAACGACAGCCATTGACAAACTGGACAAGATAGGGCAGGAGAAGGTAAACGAGGAACTGCGGGAGCGGGGATTGTCGGACAATGCCGTCAAACGCCTGCAACCAATTCTCATGCTTGCCGGAACGAATGCCGAAAAGCTGCACATCCTCAAACAGACGCTTGCCGGCTCGGAAACCGGTATCAAAGGAGTGGAGGAAACGGAGTATCTGCTTGACAGATTATCGCTTGTGCCGGTCGGCTCGCCCTTGGAGTTAGACCTTACGCTGGCTCGCGGGCTGAACTACTACACCGGTGCCATCTTTGAGGTGAAAGCGGCGGACGTGCAGATAGGCAGCATCACGGGCGGCGGGCGTTACGACAACCTGACGGGTGTTTTTGGGTTGGAAGGCGTTTCGGGCGTGGGCATCTCTTTCGGTGCCGACAGGATATTTGATGTATTGAACCAGTTGGAGTTGTATCCTGCCGACTCACTGCTGACCACCCGCCTGCTGTTCGTCAATTTCGGCGTCAGGGAGGAAACCTGCCTTTTGCCGCTTGTGTCGCAGATACGTTCCGCCGGCATCTGCACGGAACTCTATCCCGAACCCGTCAAGATGAAAAAGCAGATGGAATATGCCAACACCAAGCAGATACCGTATGTCGCCATCGTCGGCGAAACCGAGATGAACGAGCGGAAGATTACCCTGAAAAATATGCTTACGGGCGAACAGGCATTGGTTACAACGGAGGAGCTGATTCGCCGCCTTAACTGATTTATCTCCGTGTCCTCTGTGCCTCCGTGGTGCATTTCGTTCTTTTAACCCACGGAGGACACGGAGGTGTTTATGTGAGTTCTTTCCAAGAACTGAAAAATGCAGCTTATAGGATGTCCTGAAATCTTACATTCCTTCGGAATGTGTGTAATATCCTTATAGTTATGACTATCTCTTATGTCGAACTCACGTTATATTTAGGAGGCAGGAGTTTGAAGTTAGAATAGTAAGATTTGATTTACGCATTGAAAGTGACCCACCGATCGGTGGGTGTGTGTTCCATCGACCGTACTTCAATTTCCCCTATCCCAAAATCATCCCGATAATGGTGGCTGAGAGGACGGATACCAAGGCTCCGCCGATCATGGAACAGACGCTCATGCGGGTTATCATCTCCCGCTTATCCGGTGCCAACACGCCGATACCGCCCAGCAGGATGCCGATAGAGCCAATGTTGGCAAAGCCGCATAGGATATAGGTGGACATGACGATGGATTTCTGATAAGCGAATATGCCGGCATCCCGCCACTGTTGCAGTTGGAAATAGGCGACAAACTCGTTGAGGATTGTTTTCTGTCCCAGCAGAGAGCCGACAGTCATAATGTCTGCCGTGGGCACACCAATCAGCCACATGAAGGGGGCTAAAATAATGCCGACAATGAATTGGAACGTCAGCCCTTGAGACTTGCCGTCGGTCAGTTGTACAATCAGATCGTTTAATCCCGTATGCCGTCCGATAATATCGTTTGTCAGGTAGTTGGCAAGGGCAACGAGGGAGATGAACACCAGCAGCATGGCAGCAATGTTTGTCATCAGTTTGATACCCGTAGTCGCTCCCGAAGCAATGGCATCCAGCAGGGTAATGCGGTCTGTTTCTTTGTCGGAAGTGATTAAAAGGTCAGACACTTCCTCCGTTTGCGGACAGAGCATTTTGGCTATCACGATAGACCCCGGCGCAGCCATTACGGAGGCGGAAAGCAGGTGTTTGGCAAACAAAATCTGCGAGGCAGGGTCGCCGCCGGCAAGCATGGCGATATAGGTGCCCATTACCGAGCCGGCTATCGTCCCCATGCCGGCAACCATCACCAGAAATATCTCCGATTTATTCATTACCGGCAGATAGTTCTTTATCATTACCGGTGCTTCGGTCATTCCCATGAAAATGTTGCCCGACGTCACCAGCCCTTCCGAGCCGGATACGTTCATAAACTTGCGCAGCACCCATGAAAAAGCACCCACCACCTTTTGAATAATCCCCCAATAATAAAGCATGGAGACCAGCGCGGAGAAGAAAATAATAATGGGCAATGAATGAAACAGGAAGGTAAACCCATTGGACTTAGGTGCATACGGTCCAAGCAGGAAATCAACTCCCGCCTGCGTGAAGTCCATCAGTTTGATAAATATCTTCCCGCATCCTTCCAACAACGCCCCAAAAAAGGGAACGTACAAAATAGCCAGCGCAAAGGCAATCTGCAAGCCAAGCCCTACGGCAACCAGCTTCCAGTCAATCTGCTTGCGGTTGTAGCTCATCAAATAACAGACAGCCATAACGACCGCCAATCCCAAAAAGCCTCTTGACAGAGACTCCCATCCGAAACCTACCTGTTCCTCAGTCATGGCAATTTGCCCTCCTCCTGCCGTCTGTGTAATTCATCATTGTATATTTTCGCTTGTTCATAATTCTCTTGGGAAACAGCCTCTTCCATCCGCTTTTTCAGGTCGTTGGATTTCAGTTGGAAAAGGTCGCGCCCCCGTCCCGGCGGCTCCTGATTGCGTATCGGCTCCGGACGGCTTACAGAAAAGCGGTCTACGGGAGAGCGTAGGAGAGGCTCCGCATCAGATTTGTCGCTTGTCGTACCATGCCGCTGCATAATGTCTTCGGTGGTATAAATATCGCATTTCATCCGCAGGGCAATGGCAACGGCATCCGAAGTGCGCGAGTCCAGACGGATCTCACGGTTACCGTCGGCAAGCAGCAGTTCGGAGAAGAACACGCCGTCCTCATGCTTATAGATAAACACTTCCTTTAAGTCAAGATTGACCGTTTGCAACAGGGAGGCAAACAAATCATGTGTCAGCGGGCGCGGCGGAACAACCCCTTCCAATACGACAGCAATAGACTGGGCTTCCGCCGTGCCAATGATGACCGACAGGCTGCGCACTCCCCGTTCTTCCGCCAACCGCAAGACGTATGTACCGGCAATCGGCTTCCGATGGTTCCCCGGTGTCTTTACATGTAATTTAATTCTTCTGTCCACTTGTCATATCGTTTAGCGGCGCAAAAGTATAATTATATTTGAAAAATGCGTTGACCCTGCACAACAGGTGTATAAAATTGCGCTGTCTGCATTATTCACTACTTTTGCCTCCGATTTACACTGTCGTTCTCTGCTTGTTCTATGGGCGGATGAGCTTTGTAATACTGAGGCAAGACACAGTTCCCGTAGAACTTATTTTCGGATGCCCTGAAAGGGCAAGAGATTTCAGCCCCACATGAAGCGTAGCGGAATGTGGGGTTATAAGGGCGACCCCGTCAAGGGTATCCTGAAAGGATGACAGAATAATATATTGCATTGTAAACCATTACCTGTATTTGTATCTCCCTTTCAGGGCTTTGTTTGTATGTACCCGTCTATACCCCACATTCCGCTGCGCTGCATGTGGGGCTGAAATCTCTTGCCCTTTCAGGGCATTTGCGCAATACCACATTCCCT
>LBCX01000404.1 GCA_001657575.1 Bacteroidales bacterium Barb4 | reverse complement strand
GGAATTCCTCGCAGGAATTGATAATTTCTATCTGGAAATCGGGAATTCCTCGCAGGAATTGCCAATTTCTCGCAGGAATTGGCAATTTCCAGATGGAAATCGGGCTTAAAATATGTTAATCGAAAGATATTAAGGTATTATGAATATGAAAAGGAGAATTGCATGGGTTGTATTATGTCTGGGCTGTGTGCTTCAAACGATGGAGGCGCAAACAAAATCCGTTGATTCGAATGGTTTAAGTTATGATTTGAATCATGCCAACCGGACAGCTGTTGTAAAGGGTTATACATCATCTATAATGGATTTCAGACTTAAAATTCCGCCGACGATTAACTATAGCAATCAAGAATATGCTGTAACAGGAATTGCAGCCAAGGCCTTTGCAGCGAATCCACAAATTCAATCCGTAACCATTCCGAACAGTGTAACAGATATCGGAGACGCTGCTTTTGAAGACTGTGTTGCCATTGCTTCCGTAACTATCCCGAACGGCAATATAAGCATTGGCAACCACGCTTTTTTTAATTGCTCCTCTTTAGCTTCCCTACTCTTTTCGGACAGTGAAATAAGTATTGGAAGGGAGGCTTTTGCGAATTGCACGAAGTTGGAAAGCATTTATCTTAATTGGGTAAGCTCAAACTCAAATAAGGGAACTATTGAAGAGGATGCTTTTCACAACGTATCGCCACTTTGCCGTGTTCACATACCGAGGGGATCCGAAAGGGAGTACGGGTGGCAAAGCGATTCCGCTACTGATACATGGCGGGGAGTTCACATTTTTCCCCACATTTATACTATTAACTCGTTTAAGGTGGTAAACAGAGAAAATATTGGATCTGAGGTAACCGGGCTTCCGAAAGGAAAAAAAGCCTACTACAACACGAAGTTGACGCTGACGGCTATTCCCGCCAATGGGTATCTTTTTCTAAAGTGGACAACTACGGCAGGGGGGGAGTCTGGGGAGTCTTTTGATAATCCTTATGATTATTTTGTGGGGGGTGACGCGGAAATTATTTCATATTTTACCCCAGCATGTTTGGTGAGATTGACTGCCGAAAACTGCACAATAACGTCCAACAACGTCACAATAACGTCCGACAACAATCAACAATATTATCCAGAAGAGTTAGAAGTGACGGTAAAGGCAAGCGCGAATAAGGCTGGGTATCATTTTACAGGATGGACAGATGCAAGAGGCGATACTGTTTCAACGACGGAATCCTATACGTTTACTGTAAAAGAGAACACGATGCTTCGGGCGCGTTTTGTCATAAACAAGTATCAGGTGAGTTTGTCTGCCGAAAACGGCAGAATAACGTCAAGAAGAAGCGACGCCATCTATGAACACGGGGCAACCGTGGAGGCAGAAGCAGCCCCGAATGAGAAAGAGTATTCTTCTGTAAAATGGATAGATACAAGAGGCGATACTGTTTCGTACGAGAATCTCTATACGTTTCTTGTATACAGAGAGGAGAAACTTACGGCATTTTTTGACAATAGGTATCACGTGAAATTGTCTGTCGAAAACGGGGAAAGAACGTCCGGCAACGGTATCTATGCGTATGAGGATAAAGTAGTAGCGGAGGCATTTGCCGATACGAACAAGTTTCATTTTACAGGATGGACAGACTCAGAAGGCGACACTGTTTCAAAGGAGAATCCCTATGCGTTTACGATAAGCAAGAACATGATCATTCAGGCGCATTTTGCCATAAACACGTATCAGGTGAGTTTGTCTGCCGAAAACGGCACAATAACGTCGGCAGAAGGCGACAGCATCTATATCCATGACTACGGGAAAACAGTGAAAGCGGAGGCGGTCGCGGATAAAGAGCATCATTTTACAGGATGGACAGA
>LBCX01000403.1 GCA_001657575.1 Bacteroidales bacterium Barb4 | reverse complement strand
AGTCTCGTAATTTTCACGTAATATTAAGTATATGATATAAACTTCATAATAAGTATTATGTTTAATTACACGAGATTATTACCAAAAGCATCCAAGCAGAGCAATAAATCCCTTTACTCTCTCAACATAACAACCGCCACCACCGGATAATGGTCTGAAAGAGTACGTGCCACATAGATATTTTCTGCCTCGCGGCTGCGGTATGTATCTATCAATATGCCGTAGCGAAGGACTTTAAGGGCGGGACTTACGAATATATGGTCAATGCGCTCGCCGGAAAAGCCGGTCGGGTTATAGTTGTTGAATGTCCCGTTGGGAGCATGGCGGACGGTGGACAGTTCGTAGCTGTCGTCCAATGTTTCGGAATTGTTCAGTAGGGCGTAGCTTTCATTGTGCTGATCGACGTTGAAATCGCCTGTGAGGATGACAGGGGTGCTGCCGCACATTTCCTGTATTTTTGTCAGCACCAGCTTGGCACTTTCTCTTCTTGCCTGCATACCGATATGATCCATGTGAAGGTTGAAAAACCAAAGCCTTTTGCCGTCCCTCTCAAACTCGCCCCACGTGCAGATGCGCGGCAGAGCGGCATCCCAGCCTTTGTTGGGGCAGTCGGTGACTTCCGACAGCCAGAAATGACCGGAGTGCGACAGGGTCAATACCTCTTTCTTATAGAATATGGGGCATATTCCCCGCCGTTGCACCGTCATCGCGACCGACACCGATAAAGGCGTACCCAGGCAATGCGTCCAGCATATCGACAAGCTGGTTGTACAATACTTCCAGTGCTCCGAAGATGTCAAAATCGTTGAAACGGATTTGTTGGCAGATGAACGGGCAACGCTGTTTCCAGCCGTTCCCCTTTTCCGCATCCTCCTGACTGTCATAGCGGATGTTGCAGGTTGCCACTGTCAGTTGCTGCGCACAAACCGTGATGCCGCAGAGGAGAAAGAACAAAAGGCAGGATAGCTTTTTCATGATATTTTCAAATCAGTGAATGAAAGTACAGATATTTCATATACGTTTGCTCTACTTGTTATTTCTAAAAAAAGGAACAGTGTTATGAGTCGGACAGATAGCTTTATTGTTTGCAAAGAGGCGGAAGCGGCGTGGAGCAGTGAGGAAATTCGTGATATAGTCAGACGTTCGCAGGCGGACTATACATTAATATATGCTAATCCGAAACCGTTGCAGTTGGGCCTGTTTGCCTTGGAACGCTTTGTTGCCGTAGCGGACGACAGCGGGGCGGGGCTGGTTTATTCCGATTATTACGAATGGAGGGAGGGCAAACGCTATCCCCGTCCGGTGATTGACTATCAGCAGGGGAGTCTGCGGAACGATTTTCATTTCGGTTCCGTCCTGCTTTTCCGGACGGAGGCATTGCGGAAGGCGGTGGAAGCGGCGGATACGGATTACCGCCATGCCGGTTTGTATGACATCCGCCTGAAAGTGTCACAGCAATACCCACTCGTGCATATCAATGAATATCTATATACGGCAGTAAAGCCCGACGCAAGGAAATCGGGTGAAAAGCAGTTTGACTATGTGGATGCCAGGAATCGCGAAGCGCAGATGGAAATGGAAACAGCCTGCACCAATCATTTGCGGCAGACGGGGGCATATCTTCCTCCGCAGTTCAAGGAGATTGACCTTAACGGGGAAACCTTTGCAGTAGAAGCCTCTGTTATTATCCCCGTCCGCAACCGTGTACGTACCATCAGGGATGCCCTCCGCTCTGCCGCCAGCCAGCAAACCTCTTTTGCCTATAACATCATCCTTATCGACAACCATTCGACGGACGGCACAACCGAAGCCGCAGCCTCCTACCCGTTGCAGGAAGAATCAGCCGCCCTTTGTCGGG
>LBCX01000103.1 GCA_001657575.1 Bacteroidales bacterium Barb4 | reverse complement strand
TTAACTTCCTGCCGTCAAGACAAATCTGTTTTTCTGACAGAAGTCCGATTAAATCCCTGCCATGATTCTTCAGGCACTCACGCAACAAATCCGGTTCCAAGCCGGAGAAGACGCGGTTGAAGGTATCATGGGAGGGAATACCATTCGCCGGAGGGATCATTTCTTTCAAAAACCGCTCGCGGGTATTGCCAGACAAAACCATGTCTTCATAATCTTCACCATGGCTCAAACAAGTTTAAAGATCTGTTGGCAGGATGTCCGAAAGCTTGTGAAAACATTTTTTCTCCATACGAAAGTCCTCTGTGGAACTTGGATAACTGTATATTGAGTCCATAACTCAAAGGTATCAATTTCGTGCGTTTGCCCTGGTGCATGGCAAACTATGGCAATTATCATATACATTTGCGGGGTTAAAAAGTGAAGGATAAATAAGATGAAACAGTTTCGATTATTGGTTTTGGCGATGGTGTCGGCAGCATGTTTGTTCGGATGCCGGCAAACTCCGCAGGTGTTCGTGATAAACGGGGAGATTGCGAATGTGAAGGAAGGCAGGATATACCTGAAAAAGTTCAGGAACAAAATGTTCTTCGACACGGATACGGCAGAGGTGAGGGACGGCAGGTTTACCTTTACGGGCAGCGTTGACCAGCCTCTTCTCTACGGTTTGGCGGTCGATGGAATGGACTATCCCGATATGTTCTTCCTTGAAAATACGACACTGACTGTCCGCATGGACGGGACGGGCAAGGCTTTTACGGCGGAAGGCTCGCCTGCAAATGATATTTTCCAAGCCAATACGGCGGCTTCGAGGGAGGAGGGTTTTGATATTGACAGTCTGGTTTCCCTGCATCCTGCGTCTCCGGCGGCGGCTTTCTATCTCTACCGCTATTTTACCTATCAACTGACGCTTGACGAATTGAAGGCTGTACGCGCCAAGCTCTCGCCTGCTCTTGACAGCAGTCCGTATGTGACGGATCTGGATGCTATCATCGGACAGCTGGAGCAGGTGCAAATCGGGCAGACGGCACCTGAATTTACGCTCCCCGATACGGCGGGGAATCCTGTCGCGCTTTCTGCTTTCCGAGGGAGCTATGTGCTGCTTGACTTCTGGGCTTCTTGGTGCCCTCCCTGCCGGCAGGAGAACCCGAGCCTTGTAAAAGTGTATAACGAGTACAAAAACAGGAACTTTACCATCGTCGGTATCTCCCTTGATTACAGCCAAGAGCATTGGCTGAAAGGCATTGCCGATGACCATCTGGCATGGACGCATGTTTCCGACCTTAACTACTGGGATTCCGAAATACCCTCTCTTTACGGTGTGCGCGGCATTCCTGCCAATGTGCTCCTTGATCCGGAGGGTGTTATTATTGCCAAGAACATTACGGGCGACAAGCTGCCTGAGACGCTGGACAACTTCCTGAATACTGCCATTCGCAACGCCGTTGCCTTACAAATGGAGACCTACCCGAAGTCCACGCTCAAGGACTTGTACAAGAGTTTCTTTCAGGATGAGTTTGGTCCCGGGCATATCGTCAGCGACACAGCGGCGGCAGGGAATTATATCCGCCGTGAAATGGAGTCCTTTACCGATGTGACGGGCAAAGTTGGCGAACCGCTCGGATGGAAGCACAATTTCTACCGCGTCAATCTCTCTGTTCTCAAAAAGGGAGAAGTGCCTTATGAGGTCTATTTTGATGCCTTTATCCGCAGTGTGAACGGTATCAATCCCATGCCTGTGGAAGAGTGGAGAAAGGAATGGAGTCATATTGAAACCGTTATCCGCTCCATGAACCTCAATCTTCCCGACTACGATGCCGACAAGGCGGAGATAGACAAACGCCTGTCGCAAGGCAATTACACGGGGCATCACAGTGCGGGCTATGAGGAAGCCTACGCTCCCCATTACCGCATTGTCAGCCGCGCATTGTTCGAAGAAAAGATTGCACCGCTGCTCTAACCGTCCGCGCATAAAAAAGCCTCCGCCTTTTGAGAAGGGCGGAGGCTTTTTTGTATGCGGCAGGGGTTAAAATGTAATATCAATCCCTGCCATTACGGTGGCTTTCGGCATGGGGAAGCCGTCCACCATAGAGTATCGGGAAGCCGTGAGGTTTTCACCCTTTACAAACAAGTTGGCAAGAGGCTTTTCCTGTCCGAACTTGTAGGAGACTTTGGAGTTGAGAAGGGTGTAGCTTTCCTTGACGGGATTAACGGAAGGCGTTGTCAGATACAGGTCGGCGATGGATTGCACGTCCAGCGTGACGGTAAAGCGACCTGCCGTGTAGGAAGCCTCTGCAAAGAACTTATGCTTTGGGGCGGCGGTCAGTATCTTGTTTGTATGCAGGTAGCTGTAGTTGGCGGTGAATGACAGGTTGTTCAGCGGGTAGTAGGAAGCCTCAAACTCTATTCCCTTATTATGGAAGTTGTCAATGTTGGTCATTGTCATTTGGACGGACTGTATCAGGTTCTTGCCGTCGATGTAGAAGCCTGTCAGTTCCGCATACAGTTTGTTGTCGAGGAAATGCTGCCCGACGGAGAGTTCATACGTTTCCATGCTTTCCGGCTTCAAGTCCTTGTTGGCTATGTTGTAAATACCGTAGGAAATGTAAAGTTCGCGTATGTTAGGGCTTCTGTAGCCTTGGGAATAGGAGGCTCTGATGGTGTTTCCGGCGATAGGACGAAAGGTCAGTCCGGCTTGCGGAGTCCATTGGTTGCCGTAGGCACTGCTGTGTTCGTAGCGCAGTCCGGCGTTCAGGCTGAGTTTGTCGAACAGGCTTTGCTGCATGGTGATGTATCCGGCTGTTTCGTTGACCGTTTTGTCCACTTCTTCCCGGATGTCCTTGTTGGCGACAGACTCGTACCATGTATGTCCGCCCCAGTTTTTGTAGTCGATACCTGCCGTAAAGCTGTTGCCCTCAAACAGGCGGAACGACTGATACAGGAGGATACCCGTATTATGGTCTTTCGAGTTGAAAAGCTCGGGGCGGGGAGAGCCGCCTTCTTTCTTGTAACCGTCGTTTATGTCATGCACTCCCCAATTATAGAATGCCTGCAAGGCACCGTTTGTCTTTTCATGGCTGTTGGTGAGGCTGACGGAGGCTGTGCCACGTAGGGCATCAATAATGTTATCTACCATGGGGACGCTCACCGTGCCCGGATTTTGTGTTTTAATCTTGGCAAGGCTTATGTCGCCGCCGACCTTGTAATGTTCGTTTAATTCGTAGCCGGCATTCGCAAAGCCGTTCGTTATGTGAAACTTGGAGTCGGGACGATGCCCGTCCGTGCGGTCATGGTTTACGGAGACAAAGCTGCTGAATGCGCCGGACTTATATCCGTTGTTCAGCAGATACTTCTGCGTATTGTATGACCCGTACATAAGGCGGGCTTGCGTGCGGCGACCGTCCTGCTTCTGCTTGCGGGTAATGATATTCACCACGCCGCCCATCGCGTTTGAGCCGTAGAGCAATGACCCGGGTCCGCGGATTACCTCCACTCTGTCCACATCGGAAGCCACATACGTATCTGGCAGCGAATGCCCGAACACACCCGCCCACTGCGGTTGTCCGTCGAACAGCATGAGCACCTTGTTTCCCTGCCCTACGCCTCGGATGTTCACCGTCCCTGCCGAACCTGTGCCTACACCGAATCCCGTAATCCCTTTCTCGGTGACAAACAGTCCCGGCACTCGTTCCGAAAGTACCGGAAGCAGAGCCGACTCGCTGCTCGCCTCTATCTCGCTCCGCTCCACAACGGATATGGAAAGGGGGATACTGTTTCGGTCGGACTGAATCTTATTTGCCGACACGACAACCCCTTTCAGGTGAATCAAACTGTCCACCGGCTCCGGTTCTATCGCAAAAGCATTGCCGGAAAACAAGATGGAGCAGAGCAATGCCCCGCTCCATGCACATACCATTTTCTTCTTCATTATATTGAATTTAGCAGTTAATCATCCCTTTTTAGAGCGGGCAAAAGTAACACAATATATAAAGGCTGTGTTACTTCGGAGGGATAATTATCCAGCCTTGCGTGCAGTACAAGATATACGCAAATTCCGAAGGAATGTCGGATTTCAGCCCTGCATGGAACGCAGCGGGGTGTGGAGTTATAGGATGATACACATTCGGAAAGTCCTGAATCTTAGATTTGCCCCATGCAAAAAAGCGATAATATAAGGACGACCGAACAACTTATGCAGTATATTATTAATCACCATCTGTACTTTGTATCGTTCTTTCAAAACTCTATTTGGTTTGTATTTATCCAAACCCAACGTTTACGTTGGGCTGAAATCTGTTGTCCCTTTGGGACATCTGCGTAACATCAGTTACTAACTTTACATACTTCATAATAGCAACGATCTCAGGCAGAAAACAAACCTCTGCACAAATGAAAAAACGTATTGGCTTTTGATGCGGTTGCCCTGAAATAATATAGCTTTGCCGATGTTTTTGACCTGCCAATACAGTCAATAAGAAATATGAGAGTAAAACATTTATTGCTGCTTACTGCTTTTTTTTTCTTCACCCTGCCGTGTATAGCCCAATATACTTATTATGTGACACCGAACGGAGATGACGTGGCTTCCGGCAACTCTTGGACGGAGGCTGCTACTTTATACGGTGCCTTGTCTAAAACAGGCAAAGGGGACACCATCCGTATAGCCGAAGGAGATTACTATGTTTCTTCCGACACCGGTTCATGGATAATTACCAACGATTTAACCATCATCGGCGGTTACAGCACCGACGAAGTTGCGGGGGCGAAGCAGCACGGAAATGCTTCATCCACTGTTTTGCACGGTTGTAAACAAGCGGATGGTGCCGGTGCCAACCGGCGTGTACTAAACATAGTCGGTCGACCACAACTCCTTATCCGTGTTACCATTGAGAATCTGACAATAACCGGCGGAAACGGAAGAGATGAAGTTCCGTATATTGTTGCCGACCTTGCCGGGCAAGATGCGCAAGGCGGGGGCATTTTAAGCTGCTATGCCGAAACGGTATTGCGGGACGTTACAGTTACGGAGAATACCGCTGCCGACGGCGGTAACTACAACGCCCGGGGCGGCGGAATAGCCGGCATCGAATCTGTTCTTACCCTAACCGGCAACACTGTTATAAAAAACAATACAGCTGCCGCCTCCTCAACCAATGTGAACGGTTACGGCGGCGGTGTTATGAACAGGGGAGGCTCCCTTATTATCAATGAAAATGCAAGCATAGAAAACAATATAGCTTCCGCAGGCAGTGGAAACGGCTACGGCGGCGGTATATTCAGCGAGGGAGATCTTGCGATAATCATCCTGTCCGGCGGTACAATCACCGACAACAAAGCCGTCAGTAATCCGACGAACAAAGCCTTCGGCGAAGGCGGCGGAATATATAACGGCAATAGGATTGATACCCGTGCCGTAACCGCCATAAAAGGTAACATAGCTACCAACGGACTTGGAGAGGGCAGGGGCGGCGGAATATATAACAGCAGATTTGCTGATATAGATCTTTCCTGTGGTCTCATAGAATCCAATATTGCTGTCAATAATCCGTCGAACACTGTATACAGTTTCGGCGGCGGTATCTGTAACGGTGGAAAGGTGGTTTTGCAGACGGAGATCGTCATAAAAGATAATATAGGCACCAACGGACTTGGAGAAAGCAGTGGCGGCGGAATATATAATGCCGCAACGGCTACTTTGACTCTTTCCGGCGGTCTCATCGAATCTAACATTGCCATCAACCACCCGTCAAGCAATGCACGCGGTGTCGGCGGTATTTATAATGATGAGGGGGTATTGGATTGGAAAGATGCGGTTATTATAAGAAATAACAGGGCGAGCAGTCATGGTAAAGAAACGGAAGACAACATACATCCGATCCATATTGCCTGGACATTAGATCTTTCATACATCATCCCCGAACAATGTGTTACCACTGACAGGGAGGCAGGTTCTTATGCGGTCAAGAAAAATCAAAAGTTCGAGTTTGTTCTGACAGTAGCGGAAGAATATATAAATATCGAACCGGACGTTACGTCCTACGGCACTGTTATAAATCCGGTTGATAAAAACAATTATGGCATATATCAATATGCCCTGTCGGAAACAGCCGGTATCCAATTGGTACAGATCGAATTAGCCGGTAATGTCGTTTTACCCGAACTGCCGCAAGGTATTTCCTACAACAGATACCAGTCGGGAACAACCTATCGTGTGGCTGCCGGTTATAACTTTGAGTTCTCCCTGGCAGTGTCCGACAGCCTTCTATACCGGAACTTGATTATCACGGCAGACGGCGGCGTTTTGGAACCGATTGGCGTGAAAGACAGCATTTACAGTTATTCTCTGAAGGTAACAACAAGCCATCCGGCTATTCAAATCCGGTATGCTTCCAACACGGTTAACTTGCATCAACCGCCGGCCGGTATGACCCTTTCGCGCCAGCCGGGAATACATTTTGTCCTCGTCGGCAGTACGTTTGAATTTGTTTTGACAACAGATGCCGAATATAAAAATAAGGAGGTAATCGTTATCACGGACGACGGCACTGTTTTGCTTCCGTTTGAAAAACAGGAGGAGAATGGCGGTACGGCGTACAGATATGCCCTGACGGTTAGCAAGTCTATGGACATTCAATTCCGGTTTGACTTTACGGTTGTCCGCATCCTTGATCTGCCGAACGGCTTTTCCGCCGCACCCTACAAAGCCGGCAAAGAATATCCCATTCCTTTCAACAGCGTATTTAACTTCACTCTGACAGTGATTAATGAAAACTACAAAAGCATACAACCGGGTATCATGGTTGATGGCGTTATTCTCAATCCTGACAGTGTTAATGATGTAACTTACCATTATTCCCTGAGGGTAAAAGAAAGTACGGACTTCCGAGTCGTATTGCCGGCTCTCCATGCCGTTTCCTTCATTCCGTTGCAGGGTGTTTCAGTCGAATCCTCTCAACCGAGAGTTGGCGATGTCCATTATGTCTCCCCCGGCAGTGCATTTACTTTCACCCTGACAGTGACAGACGAAAGGTATAAATACGTGGAGCCGATTGTTACCGCCGGCGGCAACGTCCTCTCTCCGAACCGTAAATCCGACTCATACTCTTACCAATACTCCCTGACGGCAACAAGCAATATAACCGTTCAACTCCAATTGGATTACAGGGAAATCACCTTTGTGTCCACTGTTGGAGACGGAATAAAAATCGCCTTCTACGGGGAGAACTACACAAGCAACAAGATTTTCTGTGTAAAACCTGACATGACATACCGCTTCAGTCTTCAGACAGCCGCGGCTTACCGTACTATGACACTAAGCCTTCTCGTAAACGGCAAACCGCACACGGTTAACAAAATGGCAGACGGTAACGGACTATACGAATTCAGCTTGGGAATGGTATCGGAACCCGTCCGCGTTGAAATCCTGTTGCATCCGGACGCCGCCGTCTTCCCTGAAAACGAAGTGAAGATATACACCCGCAACGGCTCTCTTGTTGCAGAGTCTCCCGCCGAAACCCTCCTGACAGTATATGCCCTGACAGGTCAAATCAAGGCACAACGAACCGTAACCGGTACGGAGAACATCGCCCTGCCCCAGGGGACGTATATCGTAAAAGCCGGTACGGAACGACGGAAAGTAACGGTTAAATGATTATGATTTCTTCTTGCGGGTATTCCTTTCGGAGGAAGAGCGTCGCCAGGGTTTGTCGTTGCTGTGAGAGTATTTGTCGAAATGAGAATGGGGGTCGCTGTTCCTTTCCGGACGCTTTTTGAAGTCGCTGCGGTAACCGCCGCTTTGCCGAGGATTAAAGCCCCCGCCGCCTCCTGTGCCTCCTTCTTCTTTCGCCGGTTCTACGGATATGCGGCGGCCTTCTATCTCGAAACTGTTCATGCTGTCCATTACATGGGCGGCATCTTTTGATTCCACTTCAAAGAAAGAGAAGTTGTCGCGCAGGTCAATTTTGCCGATGCGTATTCTGCCGGGAACGCATTTGTTGATCAGTTCAATCAGTTGGTTGGGGAACATGCCGTCAGCTTTGCCGAAGTTGAGGAAGAAACGGGAGTAACCCTCTTCCGCCCCATGAGAGCGGCGTTCGCCTTTTTCACCGCGTTCGCCTCTGTCCCTTTTCTCGCCGCGCTCTTTGCGGGAGGAGCGTTCGTCCATTACTTCAATGTCGCCGGCATCTTTGTAGTAATCAATCATACGGTTGAACTCCAAGGAAACCATACGTTTGATGATGTCTTCCTTGTCCAGCCATTCTAACTTACGGAAGACGGAGGGCATGATGGAAGCGATTTCTTCTTCGTCCACCTTTACCTTTTCAATCTGTTCCACCAAGTTGAACAACTGCTTTTCGCAAATGGCTTTACCGCTCGGCATTTCACCTTTCTCAAAGGATTTGTTGATGACACGCTCTATTTCGCGAATCTTGCCTTTTTCCTTGATATGGCAGATGGAGATGGAGATACCCGTTTTGCCTGCACGTCCGGTACGTCCACTGCGGTGGGTGTAGAGTTCCAGCTCGTCGGGGAGACCGTAGTTGATGATATGCGTGAGGTCGTCCACGTCCAAACCGCGGGCGGCTACGTCGGTGGCTACAAGCAGCTGGATGTTTTTGATGCGGAACTTCTGCATGACGTAGTCGCGTTGTGCCTGACTGAGTTCACCGTGCAGAGAGTCGGCGTTGTAGCCGTCCTGTATCAGTCTGTCGGCTATCTCCTGCGTCTCGCGACGGGTGCGGCAGAAGACGATGCCGTACACATTCGGGTAGAAGTCGGCGATGCGTTTGAGGGCAAGGTATTTGTCCTGCGCGCGTACCATATAATATATGTGGCGGATGTTCTTGTTTCCCTCGTTCTTTACGCCGATGACAATCTCTTTGGGATTGCTCATGTATTTGCGGGTGATGGCGGCTATGCCGTTGGGCATGGTGGCAGAGAAGAGGAGCATGTTGCGCGATTCGGGCACTTCGGCGAGGATGGCATTGATGCTGTCGGAGAAGCCCATGTTGAGCATTTCGTCGGCTTCGTCAAGGATGACACTCTTAACCATACTCAAATCCACCGTTTTGCGGTTCATCAAGTCGAGCAGACGACCGGGTGTGGCAACAACGATATGCACGCCGCGTTTGAGGGTTTTGATTTGGCTTTCAATGCTGGAGCCGCCGTACACGGGCAACACCATCAGCCTGTCCATATACTTGGAATAGTCGCTCAAGTCGCCGGCAATCTGCAGGCAGAGTTCACGGGTAGGACACAAAATAAGAGCTTGGGGATAGTTTCGGCTGATTTCAATCTTTTGTAAGACGGGGATACCGAAGGCGGCGGTTTTGCCTGTTCCTGTTTGCGCTAAAGCGATTACGTCGTTGTCTTCTCCTAATAAGAGCGGAATCACTTCCTCTTGTACGGGCATGGGCGATTCGTAGCCCATTTCTTGGATTGCCTTCAATATAGGTGCGGCAACTCCTAATTCTTCAAATGTTTTCAAAAAATATGATTTTAATTATAGAAGTCGCAAAG
>LBCX01000402.1 GCA_001657575.1 Bacteroidales bacterium Barb4 | reverse complement strand
AGGCTGTTCTTGCCGGTTATGTCGTCTCCGAGGTTTTTGCCTTCATACAATACCACCTTGAAGTCGGTGTCTTCCGTCAGGTTGGCAATCTTTACGGTCGGACGGAGCGCGGAACCCGTGAAAGTCGGTTTGTTGTCGGTCACTTCCGCCTTGCTGGCAAGGGCGTTCACGCTCTTTTCCACTACGTTGAAAGGCAGCGTAATGAATTTGGCAGCAGCGTCTGCGTACTTCAAGTTTGACTTGCCGGTAGTAAGTTCAATCTTTACTTCCTTCTTGGCTGTGCTGAGAACGGTGACGGTTGTTTTCCCGCCTTCGAACGTGAAGTCCGCGTCCTTACCGAACTTGCCGAATTTGGAAACCACATCAGAGGCTACCAGTGTAATCTTACCGTCCACGGGCTTCTTGTTGATGATACGGATTTCGGCATCGTCAATTTCGGCCTGTTCAATGGCGAACTCCACGGTAACCGGGAAAGGTTCTACAAAAGCCGTTTCTGTGTCATCCTTCACAAAGTTCGGGTTCGTTATCGTAAAGGTAGCCGTAGCCGTCTTCTCTGTCTTTCCGTCCTTCGGCTGTCCTGCCTTCACATTGCTCGCAAACTTGATCTTGTTTTCGTTATTGTCAAAATCGGCTTTTGTCAGGACGATGGGGTGTATTTTATCGGATGTAGTCAGCGTAAACTCGTCAATGTCAAGTTTTTGTTCCTGACCGTTATAGACAAGTTCCTTTTTCGGGGTAAAGACTAGCTGACCCTTCAAGGGGAAAGGCTTAATGTCATAGCTGATAACCTCGCTGAAAAAGCGGTTTACGCCCGCAAATTCTTTCATGTCCACTTCCGGTTTGTACGTATCGGCATCTTTCAGATTGCCGTTCTTCCATGATACGGTAGCCGTTTGTTTTTCAAGAACAGGCACTCCAGACGTCACACCAACTTTTTTGCCAAAAGTGACTGTCGGCTCCTGTCTCTTGGCAGCGTAGTAATTCGTTATGACAATAGAGTCGGCGATAGTACTAGCATTGTATTCGCCTTTCTTTATATCACCATTATTTTCAACGTAAGCCGTAAATAAGGATTTTTCACCATCAGCTCTCAAAGAAGTAGCATTACTCAATCCTATAGCTCCTTTCAGCTTCACATTGGGACCAAAAGCATCTATGGCAATACCTGTCAAACCGATTGCATTTTGCAAGTCTATTTCATAGTATTTATCATCACCGAAATCAGCCTTCGTTAACGTTCTTTTGTTGGTAAAGGGGATATTTATCTTTATAGCCTCCTCTGCTGTTGTTCCGTCACCATCTCCAACTGTAAAGTCTTCTTCTGCTGCAATACGGATTTCAACCTTCTTGGTGCCTATATAGGGCTTTATCCCTTCAAGGGTCACTTTCAATATCGTACTGTCAGTTGAGACAGTAGAATCCGTTATTGCATAGTCAGTACCTCTTATCAGCCCGACTTTTCCCGATGTGCCGTCTTTGATAAGAATGACCCACTTGTTATACAAGCTATTCAGGTCGCCTTTAGCAATGAAGGTTTTTACTGTCCAAGTAATATCAGTCGCAATGTTAACAGGGGAAATAACAACTTTAAAAGTTGTATCGCCCTTGTAAGCACCAGCTCCTTCAATTTTCACTGTCGCTGTATCACGAGTCTTATTAACCCCTGCTTCTTTTACTGAAAGGTCGCTTTTTATCAGCGGTGTAGTGCTGCCTTTCAGTGTACCTGTGATATAGTTAAGCCAATAATCGCTTTTTGCAATCACACTATCATTTACAGCAACAGGTTTTATTGTCCAAGTAACTGCATCACCGCCTTTAATGTTAACAGGATTTTCAACAGGAGGATTTTCAACAGGAGGATTTTCAACAGGAGG
>LBCX01000401.1 GCA_001657575.1 Bacteroidales bacterium Barb4 | reverse complement strand
ATTTTACAGGATGGACAGACTTAAAAGGCGATACTGTTTCAAAGGTGAATCCCTATACGTTTACTGTAAAAGAGAACATGACGCTTCAGGCGCATTTTGCCATAAACAGGTATCAGGTGAGCTTGTCTGCCGAAAACGGCACAATAACGTCCGCAAAAGGCGACAGCATCTATATCCATGACTACGGGACAGAAGTGAAGGCAGAGGCAAACGCGAATAAGGAAGGGTATTATTTTACAGGATGGACAGACTTAAAAGGCGATACTGTTTCAAAGGTGAATCCCTATACGTTTACCGTAAACGGGAACATGACGCTTCGGGCGCATTTTGTCATATACAGGTATCAGGTGAGGTTGTCGTCTGCCGAAAACGGCACAATAACGTCAAAAAGCGACAGCATCTATGAACACGGGGCAGAAGTGAAGGCAGCGGCAAGCGCGAATAAGGAAGGGTATTATTTTACGAAGTGGACAAATGCAAAGGATGATGCAAAGGGTGACATTGTTTCGTGGAATAATCCTTATACGTTTAAGGTGACAGAGGATACGGAGATTCAGGCGCATTTTGACAACAGCTATCGGGTGAGGCTGCCTGCCGAAAAAAACGGTATAATAAAGCCGGGCGACACTACCTGTACGTACAAGACAGAGGTGAAAATAGAGGCGGTTGCGAATACGGGGTATCATTTTGTGCAGTGGACAAATGCAAGGGGCGACAGCCTTTCTGCCGACAATCCCTATACGTTTGTTGTGACAGGTGATACGGCAATTCTGGCGCAATTTGCCATAAACTACTACAATGTGCGTTTGTCTGCCAAAAATGGTAAGGTAGAGTCAAGCGGAGGCCTATATGCCTATGATACGAAACTGGAAGCAAAGGCGGAGGCTGACTACAGTTATCGTTTTGCGGGATGGATAAATGCGGCGGGCGACAGCCTTTCTTCCGCCAATCCGTACCCGTTTACCGTGAAAGGGGAAACGGATCTGACGGCGATATTTATAAGAAGCAAATATCTTATAACCGCAGATGCAACGAAAGGGGGAAAGGCGACCGGCGGAGGATATTATGATTACGAAGCACCGGTGGAGATACAGGCAGTTCCCGATTCGGGCTATGTCTTTATACACTGGATGGCAGGAGACAGTCTTAACCTTTTGTTTTCGGACAGCAGCAAACTCAACTTTACGCTGTCATGGAATACGTTTACTTCTTACAGGGCTTATTTTGTAGAGGAAGGTAAGGTAAACGGCGAAATTGTTTCCGGCGGAGAGGCAAGGGCTTATCATGCGGAAGATGTATTGCACCTTGTCAATTTGGAAGGTTTTGTCATATCGGTTCATACAACAGACGGGCGGCAGATACTGCAATTCAAGGCAAACAATACCGAATATCCTGCGGTTTTGCCCGCCGGCATCTATATACTGAATGCTGCGAAAGGAAAGGGGAGGTATGTTACGGAGTTTGTTGTGCGATAAAGACTACTTTCGCCCCTTGCTAACTATTAGAAACTGTTTAAAATTCAGTTTTGATTCTGTTAAATACCTAGTTCCCGTAGAACTATGGTGCCGATGTGGTACAGAAGCCCTGAAAGGGCAAGAGATTTCAGCCCCACATGGAGCGCAGCGGAATGTGGGGTATAGACGGGTACATACAAACAAAGCCCTGAAAGGGCGATACAAATACAGGTAATGGTTTACAATGCGATATATTATTCGGTCATCCTTTCAGGATTTCATCGGGTCGCCCGTTCCATTAACCCCACATTCCGCTACGCTGCATGTGGGGCTGAAATCTCTTGCCCCTTCGGGGCATTTGCACGCCATAGTTCTACGGGAACTTGGTACTTAACAGAAACAAACTCTAAAGTTTAAACAGT
>LBCX01000400.1 GCA_001657575.1 Bacteroidales bacterium Barb4 | reverse complement strand
GTAGCTGTTTATGGCAAAATGCGCCTGCACTGCCGTGTCGCCTGTCACCGTAAACGTATAGGGATTTTCGCCCGAAAGGCTGTCGCCCGCCGCGTTTGTCCACTTCACGAAGTGATACCCTTCTTCATTGCTTGCCTCTGCCGTGACTTCCGTCCCGTGCGTATGGCTGCCGCCGCCCGACGTTATCGTGCCGTTCACGGCGGACAGACTCACGAGGTAGCTGTTTATGGCAAAATGCGCCTGCACTGCCGTGTCGCCTGTCACCGTAAACGTATAGGGATTTTCGCCCGAAAGGCTGTCGCCCGCCGCCGTTGTCCACTTCACGAAGTGATACCCTTCGTCCGCCTCTGCCGTTGCCGTGACTTCCGTCCCGTGCGTATGGATGCCTTCCATGTCCGATGTTATCGTGCCGTTCACGGCGGACAGGCGCACGCTGTAGCTGTTTATGGCAAAATGCGCCCGCACTGCCGTGTTGCCTTTCACCGTAAACGTATAGGGATTTTTGCCCGAAAGGCTGTCGCCCGCCGCGTTTGTCCACTTCGCAAGATGATAGCCCTCGTTCCCGTCCGCCGCCAGCGTCGTCTTTGTTCCGTAGGCAAACTCCTTCTTTTCGTGGCCGCTTACGCTTCCCAGCTCCCGGTCGTTTACTTCGGCGGTTACCGTATAATAATTGGGGGTAATCGTGAAACCCTGCCAACGGTCGCTCGCCGACCCGTTTCCGACAAATCCGTACCTTTCTTCCGAACCTTTGGGAATATGAACCTTGCAGGAAGCAGGCACTTCGGCAAAAGCCTTGTTTCCAACAGTGGTTATCGGGTTGACCGGAAGCGACAGGGAAGTTAAGCCCACACACTGGTAAAAAGCTTCGACACCGATTGATCGAATATTGTCGGGGATTGTGATTTCCTTTAATGATTTACAATCGTAAAACAGCTGGTACGGAAGATGCGTAAACCAGCTGTTCGCCGGCAGCGACACGGAAGTTAAGCCCACACACTGGTAAAAAGCTTCGACACCGATTGATCGAATATTGTCGGGGATTGTGATTTCCTTTAATGATTTACAATTGTAAAACAGCTGGTACGGAAGATGCGTAAACCAGCTGTTCGCCGGCAGCGACACGGAAGTTAATCTGTTAGCGTCCTTAAAACACCCCTCTCCGATCAGACTCACCGAATTTGGTATTTTCATTGATTCTAATGACTCGCAGCCGCTGAATGCAAAAGCACCTATGGAAACAGGAGACTGTCCGAATGATACTGCCTGCAGTTTTCTGCAACCGTCAAAAGCAAATCCGCCTATACGCTTGACATCACATTCCATCACTTCCAACTTGCTGCAATTCTGAAAAGTGCTGTCGGGTATGGACGTAACATTTGCACGAATCAGTACTTTTTTAAGACTGTCGTTACCTCTAAAAAAATTCAATTCTGCACGATTGGATGCGGAATAAGTACCGCCGTCAATGGTTACTTTTGAATCTGAAAGAAGAATATCCTTACCGACTATTTTTGCGATCCGGCATTGCTCGTTATCCACATATTTGTAAACTATCCCGTTAACAGTCCTTTGGCTGATATCCTCCTCCGTCATTCCCTTCGGCGGCATAATTAAAGCCCCCCTGTAACGGTCATACTTAAAGGCGAAATAATTAAAGTCCTCCTTTCTCCCCGTATAATTCAGTACATGTAAACGGACATTCCCGTGAAAAGCCTGATCGTTTACAAGGGCGTGGCTTGTATTCCAGTCGAAATAGACATTTACCGACTCGTTGCTGTTGCATATTCCCCTGCCGATGCTCCTGACGTTATCGGTAAAGGTAATGGGAGCATCTCCAAGTTCGATGATACGGATACGGCTGAACATACTGTCGGGCACCGTTTCCATGTCCAC
>LBCX01000102.1 GCA_001657575.1 Bacteroidales bacterium Barb4 | reverse complement strand
CATTACCGACATTGACCCGATTAAATACGACCTTCTTTTTGAGCGTTTCCTCAATCCCGACCGTATTTCCATGCCTGATATTGACGTGGACTTTGACGACGACGGGCGCGGGAAGGTGCTCAACTGGGTGACGGAGAAGTACGGCAAGGAAAGGGTGGCGCATATCATCACCTACGGCACGATGGCGACCAAATCGGCTATCAAGGATGTCGCCCGTGTGCAGAAGCTGCCGCTCGCCGAATCCAACCGCTTGGCGAAGCTCGTGCCCGACAAAATCCCCGACAAGAAAGTAACGCTTAAAACGGCTATCGACTATGTGCCGGAACTCAAGGCGGCGGCTGTTTCCGGCGACCCTGTCCTGCGGGACACCCTGAAATATGCCCAGATGCTGGAGGGGAACGTGCGCAATATCGGCGTTCATGCCTGCGGCGTGATTATCGGGAAATATGATATATCGGACGTTGTTCCCGTCAGCACGGCGAAGGACAAGGAGAGCGGGGAGGAAATGCTGGTCACCCAATACGACGGTTCCGTTATCGAAGATACGGGACTTATCAAGATGGACTTCTTGGGATTAAAGACCCTTTCCATTATTACCGAGGCGGTGGAGAATGTATTCCTCACCCGCAACGAAAGGATAGACATCAACACCATCCCGACGGATGACGGCAAGACTTACGCCCTGTACAGTGCCGGCAAGACTACCGGAACGTTCCAGTTTGAATCTGCCGGCATGCAGAAATACCTGCGGGAGTTGCAACCCTCGCAGTTTGAAGACCTGATTGCGATGAATGCCCTTTATCGTCCGGGCCCGATGGAATACATTCCGCAGTTCATTGCCCGCAAGCACGGGCGGGAAAAGATTGCCTACGATATTCCCGTGATGGAGCGGTATCTGAAAGATACCTATGGTATCACCGTTTATCAGGAACAGGTCATGCTCCTTTCCCGCCTCTTGGCAGATTTTACGCGCGGACAGTCCGACGAGCTTCGCAAGGCGATGGGGAAAAAGTTAATCGACAAGATGCTGACCCTCAAAACCAAGTTTATTGACGGGGGAAAGAGCAAGGGGCATGAAGAAAGTGTTTTGCTGAAAATATGGGCGGACTGGGAGAAATTCGCTTCCTACGCTTTCAACAAGAGCCATGCTACCTGCTACTCGTGGGTTGCCTATCAGACGGCTTACCTGAAAGCCAACTATCCGTCCGAATACATGGCGGCAGTGTTGAGCCGCAACATCTCGAACCTCACGGAAATCACCAAGTTCATGGACGAGTGCCGGGCAATGAACATACAGGTGTTGGGCCCGGACGTGAACGAATCGCTGTTGAAGTTTGCCGTCAATAAAAAGGGAAACATCCGCTTCGGCTTGGGTGCCGTCAAGGGCGTGGGCGAAAGTGCCGTGCTGAATATTGTGGAGGAACGGAAAAAGGGTGCCTTCACCGACATCTTCAACTTTGCGGAACGGGTGAACCTGACCATCTGCAATAAGAAAAACATAGAATCCTTAGCCCTGTCCGGTGCTTTCGACAACTTCGGCATCCGGCGGGAACAATTCTTTACCGAAGGAAACAAGGAGGGGGAACTATTCATTGATATATTGGTGCGCTACGGCAATAAATATCAGGCGGACAAAGCTGCGACTGCCAACTCTCTGTTCGGCGATGAGAACTTGGTGGCTATCTCCAAACCCTCCGTTCCTGCCTCTACTCCTTGGAGCGACTTGGAACGCCTGAACAGGGAAAAGGATTTGGTCGGCATCTACCTTTCGGCTCACCCGCTGGACGAATACCGCATCATCCTGAACTATGTCTGCAACACGGGCATGGCGGAATTGGGCGAAAAGGAGAACCTCAAGGGGCGGGAAATACTGCTGGGCGGCATCGTCACCGGTTTCCGCGAGGGAATGACCAAAAACGGGAAGCCTTACGGCATCCTGAAGCTGGAAGACTTTACCGGCAACGGCGAAATAGCTCTTTTCGGAAAGGATTTCTTCGACTACGGGAAATATGGCAAGCAGGGGGCGTATCTGCTAATCAAAGGTCGCGTGGAACCGCGCCAATGGCGGGAGGACGAGCTGGAGTTTCACATTGCCTCCGTCGCCTTGTTGCAGGATGAAAAGGACAAACTCATCGAACAAATCCGCATCTTTCTCCCCATTCACAGTCTGGATGCGCCAAGCATCGCGGAGCTATCCGTACTGACAAAGAACAATCCGGGGAATTGTCTGCTGTATTTTAAGGTAATAGACGGCGAAAGCAACGTATCCTTGGATTTCCATTCCAACAACATCCGCGTGAACGTAACCCGTGAGCTGATCGACTTTTTGGAGGAAAACGAGCATCTGACTTTCAAAATTAACAGTTGAACAGGGTACATCAGATGAAAATTACATGAGTGCCATTGTTGATATCAGGAACGCATGTGCACATGGTACTGTTTTATTTGACTTCAATATGTGTTATTAAGTACGTGATGCAAATTAGTTTATAATGTTGCGCGGCCGTCCCGAAGGGACAGGAGATTTTAGCCCCACATGCAGCGAAGCGGAATGTGGGGTCAAAAGAGGAATTACCAATAAGTTCTGAAAGAACAACCGAATATTACAGGTTGCATTTTGTATCGTTCTTTCAGAACTTTCCTGACGGTGTCATCCGTAACCCCACATTCCGCTTCGCTGCATGTGGGGCTGAAATCTCCTGTCCCTTCGGGACGACTTGGACATTGCACGTTAAACAGTAAAAGAAGCCCGGAATCTCCCCGAAAGGAAAGCTCCGGGCTTCGCATTTGTTTAACTTCATTTGCCCGACAGTCATAAGCAGTACCAAGAACATCCGCGTGAACGTAACCCGTGAGCTGATCGACTTTCTGGAAGAAAACGAGCATCTGACTTTCAAAATTAACAGTTGAAGGGGATACATCTTACGTGATAAGCTATACTTTTGGCGGGCAAAATAATTAAAGAAACAATCATATTATGGCATTGGAAATAACAGACGCGAACTTTGAAGAACAGCTGAATGCGGGCAAACCGCTGGTACTTGATTTTTGGGCGGAATGGTGCGGTCCCTGTCGGATGGTCGGGCCGATTATTGACGAATTGGCTGCCGCGTATGAAGGGCGTGTAACGGTCGGCAAGGTAAACGTAGATGAAAGCGATGAAGTAGTAAGCCGCTTCGGCATTCGCAATATCCCTACCGTCCTCTTCTTCAAGGACGGACAAGCAGCCGACAAGCTGGTAGGTGTCAACACCAAAGACACGTTTATAGAAAAGATAGAGGCACTGCTGGACTAAGTTGTTTTTTTATGCCTGCTACGCTGATTTATGCGGTTTTTATGCCTGCATAAGTCGGCGTTTTTTACGCTTTATTGCTTTTTATATATGCCAGACTTTCATTGAAAAGGGTTGAATTGGTCAGTCGCATGGCGACAATGTAGAGGGCTGATGCGATGATTATTTTGGAAAAAAGTAATAGATAAAGGTTTTCTATTCCTTTCGTAATGAGCCATGTGAGGGCAAATGTGGCTAATGTGATGCCTAAATAGGGGGCTATGTCTTTCAGGACGGATTGGAAGCGCAGTCCGGTTAATTTGTGGACGAAATAATGCCAGCCGCCGATGCTTAAAAAGGAGACTGTGACGTATGCCCTGACCATCGGGAGTATTCCCCATTCGGACATAATTAAGGCTGTGGCTAATATCAAAAGGGACAGTGCGATGGAGTAAATCATGATTAAGTCTGATTTGCCATACGACAGCAATAGTTGGGAGTAGAGACCGGACAGATAGGCGAAAGCTGCCCACACGGAGAATAATTGCAGAAAGGGTACGCTTTCGAGCCATTTCTCGCCTACTGTTATGAGTATAAACTCGTTGCCGATAAAGGCTAATCCGAACATGGCGGGGAAAGAGACGAAGGATCCGAAGCGTATCATTTTTCGGAATATATTTAACTGTCGGCTTTTGTCTTCATTGGCTTCTACGAAAACGGGTTGTGCTACGGAGAATATCATGCCTGAGATAACGGTGTTTCCCATACTCATCCATTTGCTGCCTTGCGAATAATAGCCCACTTGCCTTTCTCCGTAAAGTTTGCCGAGCAGGACAGAAAAGATGTTGTTGCTGACTTGTGTGAAAATGTTTGTAATAAACAGTTTGGAACTGAAGCCGAACATTGTTTTCAGCGGCTTGAAGTTTATGGTAAATGTCGGTCGCCAAGGTGAATAATACCAGCGGAACAGGACGGCAATGCTGGTATATAAAACGGTTTGTATGGCTAATCCCCAATAGGCGAAGCCGTTTAATGCCAAAGTCAATCCGACGGCACCTGAGAAAAAGACGGTGATAATGTCTATCATTGCCCGTTCCTTTACCATCATTTTTTTATACATGACGGCGAAATGGGCGACTCCTGTGCTGCCGATTAAGAAACTGAAAAAGAGAAGTCTTGATAGATTGGTCAGTTCCGGTTTGCCGTAGAAGCGGGCTATCAGGGGGGCGGCAAAAAACAGGAGGATATACAGGGCAATGCCGGCTATGAGGTTGAACCAGAAGACGGCGTTGTAATCTTCGTGCCTGATTTCTTTTTTGTTTACCAGTGCGGCGGTGAAGCCGCTTTCCAATATGGTATTGGCTATGGCTGTGAATATGGCTAACATACCCACTAATCCGTAATCGTCGGGGGAGAGGATGCGGGCGGTGACAATGCCGAATACGGCACCGATTACTTGCTGTATTCCATTGCTTAATCCGCCCCAGAAGAGACCTTTGGCGGTTTTTTGTTTAAGGGTGGGTTCGTGTGTCAATTGTTTCCTCGGCAAATGGCTTTACGCATGTGGGGGATAAAAAATATAAATTCTTTCTTATTAGTTATTATCGTGTTTTGTCAATAAAACACACAATGTGTTAGAATTATTACCTACTTTAATAAAAGACTTTGACAACATTGGATAAATCATACAAGAAATTTTTTTATATAAGCGTGTCTTTTTTATCCACTTTGGTAAAATATATAAAGACTTCACACTTTTAATATCTTTTGTTTTGATCAGCTGATTATCTTTATTGAAAACATAGTCATTAAAAAGAAAGTTATTGTATAGTTTTATATTTATTAATTCTCTATTATGATTATCATAATATTCTGCAAAATTAATAAATGAAATTCCCATATTAAAGTAATGAGATAGGTGCTTAAAGGATTTTTCACTAAACCACCAACAGTGCACTGGAGGCTTGTCAGTAGCCCAAATTACATTATCCGGATATATAGATTTATTAGGTGTTGTCATTATCAAAGTTCCTCCATCTTTTAATAAAGGGATAAGACTTTGTATAAATCCTAAAGGATCTTCTATATGTTCTATGACCTCTGTCATAAAGACAACATCATATTTCTTTACATTTTCTTTCGCATACTTATTTGCATCTGCACATATATAAAATGAACCTAATTCATCTATAGCTTTATTTACGGCTTCGTGTGCAATATCTAATCCAACAGCATTTTTATAGCCATCTTTACGAAGAGAATATGTCATGTAACCTAACCCAGAACCTATTTCTAATATATTTGCATCTTTCGGAGTATTTAATACTTTTTTTAATGCGTAAACTGGTGCCCAATACGCTGGCTCCGAATTTGCTAAATATTCAATAGGTTTACTTTGATTTTTAATTTCTCTATAATATTTCCAATATCTATTATATCCTGGAACTTTATCTCCGTTTTCATAGATAAGTTGATAGATTGCATCGGTATTTGACCGTGGTAATGAAAAGGAAGTGTTGCAAAACGGACAATGATATATGCTATATAATTCAGCCTCTTGATATCCTTTTTGCATTTCAGTCTTTAAATTTGCTGTTTTTCCACACAATAGACATTTAGTAGCCTCTGTTTGTTTTAACTCCATTGATAGATAGTTTAATACTGTTTTTTCAAGTATTTATAACTACTCACCTATCTGAGTTCGCTAAGAACTATGGTAGTAACAAAGTTCTTTAACGTAGAGATGGAAACAGTTACAAACTTGGTATTGAAAACAGTTTTGTTGTATAATATAAATTAATTGAATAAAAGACAGATGATTAGAGAAAATAATATGGCGTAGTTCTTAGCGAACTCAGATTATAAACTGATGGCGGAAATAATTAATAGTTCTCTTAAGCCCTTCCTCCAGAGGTATTTTAGGCTCCCATCCGTTTAGTTTTTCTTTGGCTAATGAAATATCCGGTCGCCGTTGTTTCGGATCGTCTGCAGGCAGGGGTTGGAAGATTATTTTTGATGTGGAGTTTGTCAGGCGGATGACCATTTCGGCTAATTCGAGCATGGTAAATTCGTTGGGGTTGCCTATGTTGACGGGGCCTGTAAAATGGTCGGTTGCCATCATGCGGATCATTCCTTCTATCAGGTCATCCACGTATTGGAAACTGCGGGTTTGAGTGCCGTCGCCGTAGATAGTAAGGGCTTCACCTTTGAGGGCTTGGACGATGAAGTTGGAGATTACACGACCGTCGTCCGGGCGCATGTTAGTACCGTAGGTGTTGAAAATGCGGATGATTTTGATGTCCACCTTGTTTTGACGATGGTAGTCCATGAAGAGGGTTTCGGCACAGCGTTTTCCTTCGTCATAGCAGGAGCGGATGCCTATCGGGTTTACGTTTCCCCAATAGCTTTCTTCTTGGGGGTGGACGGAAGGATCGCCATACACTTCGCTGGTGGAGGCTTGCAGGATACGGGCTTTGATGCGTTTTGCCAAGCCTAACATGTTGATGGCTCCTATGACCGATGTTTTGACGGTGCTGACGGGGTCAAACTGATAATGCACGGGGGAAGCAGGGCAGGCGAGGTTGTATATCTCATCTGCCTCTACGTAATAAGGAAAGGTGATGTCGTGGCGCACCAATTCAAAATAGGGATTGTCAAGCAAATGCACGATGTTTTGCTTTCGTCCGGTGAAATAGTTATCAATGCAGATAACCGTATTCCCTTCGTTTAGAAGCCTTTCGCAAAGGTGTGAGCCGATAAAGCCAGCTCCGCCTGTTACTACTATTTGTTTCATTTTATTTATGCGGTTTCAAATATATTGTATAGAAGTCCCAAAGGGACTGGAGATTTCAGCCCCACATGCAGCGCAGCGGAATGTGGGGTTTAGGGGATGATATCGGCAAGGGAGTTCTGAAAGAATGATACAAATTTGGTTGTTCTTTCAGAACTCCACAAGGTCACCCTTTCCCTTAACCCCGCATTCCGCTGTGCTCCATGTGGGGCTGAAATCTGGTATTCCTTCGGAATTTGTGTGACATTGTCATACCCCGTTAATCAGGCAAAAAAATAGAGACAAAGCATAACACCCTGTCTCTATCCTTCGCTTTTTTTATGTATCCAATTTTATAGTTGAGGGTTTAATATTTTTCCCCTTTTACGGCAGCTATGCCCGGAAGGGTTTTCCCTTCGATGGCTTCCAGCAGGGCACCGCCGCCGGTTGATACGTATGACACCTTATCGGCTATGCCGAATTTGTTTACGCAGGCAACCGAGTCGCCGCCGCCGACCAGCGAGAAGGCACCTTTCTTCGTTGCTTCCACAATGGCATCGCCTACGGAGCGTGAGCCGTGCGTGAAGTTTTCAAACTCGAATACACCCGTCGGTCCGTTCCAAAGAATTGTTTTAGAGGCTTTGATTACTTCGGCGTAAATCTTTTCCGTTTCCGCCCCGATGTCCAAACCTTCCCAGCCGTCGGGTATTTCACCCACCGGAGCGAACTTTGTATTGGCATCGTTGCTGAACGCATCGGCTATCTTGGCATCAACGGCAAGCACCAGCTTCACACCCTTTTCCTCTGCCTTCTTTATCAGTTCAAGGGCAAGCTCCAGCTTGTCGTTCTCAACGATGGAGTTGCCAATCTTACCGCCCTGTGCTTTGGTAAAGGTGTAGGTCATGCCACCGGTGATAATCAGGTTGTCCACCTTGCTCAGCAGGTTCTCAATGATTTCAATCTTGGAAGAAACCTTTGAGCCGCCCATGATAGCGGTGAAAGGACGGGCAATGTCGTGCATCACCTTTTCAACTGCCTTTACTTCCTTTTCCATCAGATAGCCGAACATCTTATGGTCGGTATCGAAAGAGTCGGCAATCAGAGCGGTGGAAGCATGTGCGCGGTGAGCCGTTCCGAAGGCATCGTTCACATACGCATCGGCGTAGGAAGCCAGCGTCTTGGTAAATGTTTTCTGGCTTTCTTTCACAGCCTTCTTGGCAGCTTTCTTTTCTTCATCGGAAACGTCTTCTGCCAGACCCCGCGGCTTTCCTTCCTCTTCGGCATAGAAGCGGAGATTTTCAAGCAGGAGGACTTCGCCCGACTTCAAGGCGGCGGCTTTGTCGGCGGCTTCCCTGCCGATGCAATCGGAGGCAAACTGCACGTCCGTGCCAAGCAGTTCGGACACATGTCCCAATATGTGTTTCAGGGAATATTTATCGGTAGCCCCTTTCGGACGCCCCAAGTGGGAACCGATAATCAGGCTGCCCCCGCCGGACAGTATCTTCTTCAAGGTAGGAAGAGCGGCACGGATACGTGTGTCGTCCGTAATGTGGAAATTCTCATCCAAAGGGACATTAAAGTCCACCCTCACAAATGCCTTTTTGCCGGCAAAGTTGAAATTGTCAATCGTCTGCATACTTATTTATATTTGTAGAAATAACTCATTTTGCGGTCGCAAACATACATAAAATAGTGATTAATGATGAACGATGAACGGGGGAATGATTAACAATTAACATGTGTTAGGGGAGATGGTTTAATTTATTAAATATCAGGGAAATAGTTAAGATACAGGCCTGTTTCAATGTCCATGCGAAGATAAAATGTTCTTTGGACATAGGCAATACATAGGCAATACTTAGGCAAGGCATAGGAATGACCTAAATGTAAGCAAGGCTGTGTTTGGATGTGTCATTTTGACAGGTTATCAGCAGGTAAAGACGATGGTTTTGGCAGCATTTTCGGGCGGATGGTTGCATATTGTCAAAAACGAGTGGTTTTGAGTGGGCAGTATTTTTATTTATTATTAACTGATATATGGGAGTTATTAACTGTTTGAGGGGTGGATTAACAGTTGTTAGTTGAGATTTTATAAATAAATTTGATTAAAATTAAGACCAAGGGGCAGGTCGTTGTCTGCATTTGTTGTCGGATATTTTGTTGCCAGCCGTTAGTACGTATTTAACAGGCGGTACAGATTATCAGGATATGCATTTGTTTTGTAAGGAGCGCGGCTCTTGATTCAAAGTTCTATTACAACTGTTCGGCGGCATTCTCTCCGCCGACACCTTTGAAAGGGTATTCAAATTAAGGTAATTGGTATTGTTAATTTAATATAGTCAATTCATTATTGAGCTTTAAAAACAATAAATTCAAAGACTTTTCAATCATGTGTTCCGCTTTGCCATAACATTTCCCTTTCCGCTTGAACCTTGCCAAATAATGCCGGATTCTACTGTTGTATCCCTCAACGGTAAATGTCTCCGCCTTAGTTTGCAAATGTTTTTCCGCAGGGATAAATTCCCCGTAACTTTTCCAATAATCAGAACAATAGAATGAAACATC
>LBCX01000399.1 GCA_001657575.1 Bacteroidales bacterium Barb4 | reverse complement strand
AAATCATCCACTTCGTATTCACCCCCGGCAATGTTGATGACCGTGATCCGTTGAAGTCCGGCAACCTGCTCAAAGGTGTGACGGGTAAACTTTTTGCAGATAAAGGATACATCGCAGAAGAACTGTTCAATAAACCGTTTTTTGCCGGCATTCATCTTTTTACTGCCGTAGAACGCAATATGAAAGAAAGATGCATGACGCTGAACGACCGGATCATTCTTGGAAAGAGAGCCGTCATTGAATCGGTCAGTAATGAACTTAAGAATATCTGTCAGATTGAACATACGGGGCATCGAGGCTTTAACAGCTTCATTGCAAATTTAATATCCGGTATTGCCGCTTATTCCTTTTTACCTGAAAAGCCATCCGTTCATGTCGGGTTTGAACGGACTGCGCAATACGCTTTATTCTAATCCTTACTAAAGAACTCACGTTAATTTACAAGAGTCTAACAATATTATCCAAAGGGACTTTTTTGAATATTTAACAGATAATCAATTCATTTGTGATTTTGATTTAGTGATAGGCAATCCACCATTCTGTCCAAATACGTTAGATGGTAAATCTTTTGATTATTATAAAAAATTACTGAAAGAAAAACACCCGATAAAGTTTAATAATATTCAGAAAGAATTTGCTATTTTATTCTTAGAGAAAGCCATGCATTTACTTAAAAAGAACAAAAGGGAATTATGTTTTATTCTTCCATCGGGACCTTTCGGTAGTGAGGGAATCGATCTTCTCTATATATAATGTATCACAAATTATAGATTTTTCTTTTTTTTGCGGAGAATACTATTTAATGCAACTGTAGCTTCACTGACAATTTTTGTAGAAAATATTATTCCTGACAAAAAGCCGGTTATTCATATAACGGCAAAACGGACTAAGTCAAGTAAAGAACGGTTTTATTTTGAATTTGATTACTATGATTTTATCAAGTTCTAAAAGGATTAGTTGCAGGAAAGATAAATATTTGGAAGTGTAATTTATTAGGAGGGGCTAAGATGTATGACATCATTGAAAGACTTAATACAAAGATACACACAACTTATCGATTAATCAACTGATTATCAATTATATTATTATAAATTTAGACAGTTTCTCAGGACAACGCTTAAACTCAACCGCGGAAGGCTGGTCTTTGTCACCTGTCCGCGTGAGTAAAGGTAAAATCAATGCACAGGCAGTCACCCCGTGCAGCGGATTCCCCGACCGCTTAAACCTGTAGCAACCCAAAAGGGATTCTGTTATATCGCTTGAAGCATTCCATACACTCTTCTCACCCACAAGTTTATCCCGCTTAATTCACTTGTTGTTTTACCGTGTGTATTGACAAAATGAAAGATCTGCCGCTCACTTGCGTTCAAGGAAGCAAAAATCTGCTGCATGTTCCTGCTCCGCTTAATCGTATGTGGCAGATTCATAAAACGGGTGGTTGACCGTTGCCGGAGCGGCAGCAGACAACCCGTTTCCCTCATGACCTCTGCACCCTTACGTCGGCAATCGCTTTTGTGCAAGCCTTAAAATGCCTGTCATCCCCGTATAACCTTTCAACAGGCAAAGCCGTCGTATGACCGATGTCGCGGATATGCACACGATTGCTTTCCCGTACCGCCCCGTTTAATTTCGTGGCATTGTCGCTGATCACGTGTACAGAGGGGAGGCCTGCCCGTTTCCTTTTGCGTTGCCGCAGGAACCGTTTTGATACCGGTGCCGTTCCGGCTCGAAGCCACGGATATGTCCGATACCTTTACATCACTCATGTTTAACGGAACATCAGATTGCCTTTCTGCCCCTGCGCCCAAAGACAGCAGCATTTTCTCGCTCCCCGGCATCATGCTCTCGTCTGTTGTTTGGGCATGTTCCTCCTCCGCACTTGCGTATGCCGGCTCTTTA
>LBCX01000101.1 GCA_001657575.1 Bacteroidales bacterium Barb4 | reverse complement strand
AGGGAGTCCTGCAAGGACGCCCGATTTCAGCCCCACATGGAGCGGAGCGGAATGTGGGGTTATGCGGAATGTGGGGTTTACAGACGGATACAATCCAATAAAGCCCTGAAAGGGCGATACAAAACGCAAATGATGGTTTACAATGCAATACATATTCGGTCGTCCTTGCAGGACTCCACCGTGTCGCCCTTTCCGTAAACCCCACATTCCGCTCCGCTCCATGTGGGGCTGAAATCCGGCGTCCTTGCAGGACTCCTCCGTGTCGCCCATTCTGCAAACCCCGCAATCCCCACATTCCGCTACCCCACATTCCCCGACGTTTTACGTCGGGCTGAAATCTGTTGCCCTTTCAGGGCATCTGCGTAACAGTTTATTTCAGTTTCTCAGGAGTTGCCCCTGCATAGTAGATGCTGTTAAACAGGAATTTGAAGGAGGCATGAGGCTGTCCGCGAAAGGTAATTTCGGGTCCAAAAAGGAATACCCTGCCTTTCTCTACGGGAGCTTCAACAACGGCGGAGCTTCCGTTCAGATAATGCTGCCCCCATGCCCAACCGCTGCGGAGCGGGTCTGCATCGGAAAATCCGGCGATCGTGTTTACTCCTTTCTGCCCGGCTTCCGGCAACAGGCGGAACACGGGATTGTTTCTGTATATCAAATCCAGATTTTCAGGAATGCCATACGCAACGGGGGCGGTATTGTCCACTTTCACCCGCAAGACTGCGCCCGGGATAAAGAACTTTTCGGAAGGGAGCTTTTTTACGGAGCCGTCCGAATTGATTTCAGTCAAGGCGTTGGCAATCGGCAAGCCCAAGTGATAGGCAAAGTCCGTCGAGCCGCCAATAGCTAATAAAGTCCCGCCTTCTTCCACAAAACGGCGCAACTGAGGCACTGTTTTATCGGCAGTCACATTCCCCGCGCGGTCTTTATATTCATCCGGAATAGTGTTGGGAGCATCCGCAAACTGGCGGGCGTTCTGCAAGGTGTCGGCTCTAAACGGCGGGACAGCCCCTGCCGGAAAAATCAATACATCGTATTTGCTTTTCAAGTCGCCGGCATCCAGTGCGGAAGGATAGACTACGTCAAAAGGAAAGGGGAATGCCTGTTCCAACATCCAGCGTATCCAGCCGGAATCCATAGAGCCGCCGTAGCGATCCCACAATCCCACCTTTACCGGATGGATTTTAAGGGCGTCTCCCTTGGGCTTGGCGGCAATGGCATCAAAACTTAATCCCAGCTCGTCCGAAAGTGTCTGCAAGTGTGCACGAGTGGAGGATTTGGAAGGGATATAAATGGTACCCGCCGGATAGGTCTTTTTATTGACGGTAAACGGAGCCGTCAGCCAATAGATTTCTTCGCCGTCGGCAAGCAGTCGGGTCGTGCCGGTAAAGGCATCATTCACTTCATGGCTAAGCAGGTATCCGACAGCTCCCGAACCCTGTATTTTACCTGCCGGAGGATTAAGCAGACCGGATATTTTCTCAAAGGGCCCGTCAAACCCGTCCAGGATACGGTCGAACTGCACGCCCATCTGAAAGGCAAGGGTATAGCCGGCAAGGTCGTAAGGAGGTTTGGGGGGACCTCCGGGATACTGCAAATCATTCGGGTGATCCTGCGGCTCAAACATATCGCGCAAGTGGGGACGGAAAGCCTGCGCCGCCTTTACCACATACGAGCCTGCGGGGTAGCTTTTCCCTGCCACCTGAAAGTCTTTTGTCGCACGGTGCACATCGACTCCGGCTTTCAGCAGGGCATTGATGAATTTGGTTGCCGTAAGGAAATCCGTTTGATTGGAAGGAACAATATAGCCGCGAGGGTCGCGAGTCTCAGGGGAGCGCAATTGCTCCCATAGCTTGATGGGGATGCCCTGATTTCGTCCGAACTCTCTTGCCGATGACTGTGATGCGCCGGCGTTATTCTTTTTTTGTTCTTCCTTATCCCTGGCATAGGCGGAATCCAATTCGACAATGCGCTTGGGTGTCAATGTCCAATAATCCTGACTGCCCCGCTCAATGGAGTTTTTACCCATGATGTAAATGCGGTATAGAAAATCTTCGCGCATCTTGGCGGCAAGGTCTAATATCGCACGGTCGGCGGTGATGACATATTCAATACTCTGGCGTTGATGCCATTCTTGGCGCGGGCCTATCGGCGAAGGTTGATCGCCATTGGGAAGCAGCTTTGATGAAAGCAGAGGGATGCTTATGGGTGTCGGACTGCCGATGATTTCCGATAAAAGTCCGATCTGATTATGAAAGCCTACCGTTGTCCGGTCTCCACCGTTGAACCATGTAGAATAGGAAGCCGCATTGCGCATCACTGCTCCGGGCTTTCCTTCGGCAAGGAAACGGTTGTGAACGGCAGCACCGACCAAATCAATACCGATGGGAACCAGCGGGTCATGGTTGTAATTGAAAGGGTCGCGGAAAGGAGCCATAAAAAGAACCGTACCGGCGGGGCCTGTCTGGTGCTGATTGTACATTATCTGCGGAATCCACTCTATATACATCTGGCGGTTTATGATTTCCGTTTCCAGCTGATTGGCGATATATGAATCGCGGTTGTTGTCGTGCCCCACATACTTCTGATACAGGCGGGGAATGGACAGATTGCGCTTTTTCGGGTCGCTTTCTTTCATGTACCAATCGGATACCAAATCCATTCCGTCCGGATTTGCCGGTACCAAGAGCAGAATAACGTTATCCAGAATACGCAACGTTTCCGCATCATCACGGCTTACCAAATCATAGGCTGTGGTAAAAAGAGCCTGCGAGTTAATCACTTCGGTGCCGTGCAATCCGCCGTCAATCCAGACGACCGCTTTCCCTTCGGAAGCAAGTGCCCGCGCCGCTTCGTCGGTAAGTCCTTCCGCTTTGGCGAGACGCACGGAAATGTCCTTGTAGCGTGCCAGATTCTTGTGATTTTCGGGGGAAGTAATAATCGCCATTTGCATGGAACGACCTTCGGGAGTTGTCCCGATTTCTACAAGTTTTATACGGTCAGACTCTTGGGTAAGTTTGTCCCAGTATTGGATAAGCTGCACGTAGTTGCCCAAAAAATAATCATCCCCGACCGTGTATTCTCCGAATACAGGTTCAGAGATTTTCAAGTGCTGCACCGGCAAATCTGCCGCGAGGGCAGGGAGGGCAGTCAATGCCGCTAATACCCACGTATAAGCGAGTGATAAGAAATAACGTTTCATGCTTTTTTTGTTTTTTATAAAATGTCTTCAATTCTCTGGAGTTCTTCTTGGAGGTCTGACTGCTTTGTGCTCTTTCAAATCATACTTCTCTCCTTGATGCAAAAAGAAAAAGGGTTCTTCTGCATTGTGAATAGCAACATACGATTTTCCGATTACTTCCAAATCGTCTTTTATCACTACCACCGCAGTGGATTCATCAATACCGATACCAATGTATTGAGGGGCTATTTTCACGAAATCATGCAGGTCAAACTGTCGGTTACGCACCAAAATATGTTGGTCTATCACCGAGTTTCGCAAAAATCCCAATCCCTGCGTATGGTCTCCTATGAGAATATTGGCGGTTTTTGTATCCCCGCGCCACAGGAACGAACCCTGAATGCTGGCACCTGCCGACGAACCGGCAATCACTCCGCCGCGACCTAAAACGTTCAAAAATTCCTGATGTGTCAATGTGTTGAGATAAACATCGGCAATGCGCCACTGGCGACCGCCGCTAAAATAGACTCCGGTAGCCTGCCTCAGTGCTTCGAGGTTCTTCGGGTCGTTGGCTTCGCCAATGGTTTTTAGATGAAGGGTTGATACATTCGCCTCTCCAATGCGTTTTTTAAGGGAATCGACTGCTGCGGCGTAGAAGTTTTCCCCTTCGCCGGAAGCATTACTGACAACCACAAAGCGTGCTTTCTCCTCTCCTCCGGCAAGCTCTACAATTTTTTCCCATATCTCGGCTGTCACCGTCCCTCCGCCTATAATCACAAGGGAGCCATTCTCCGGCCCGTGCCGTGTCTCTGATTTCTCTATGGTAATAGGAGATGATTGTGCAAATGACAGGGTATAACTTACTATTGTTATAACAAGGGATAGAATAATCTTCTTTTTCATTTGAATAGCCCCAGCTAATCACGGTTACTTTACTTAAAACGGAACAGTCCCGCTGACGATTGTGAATGTATAATTATCATTCTTCTTTATATACACTTGTTCTGAATGGATTTCATACTCAATACCCTCTGCTGCTAATGAAAGCAGGGTGATTGTTTCGCCTATAGTCCACTGCTGGTAGGGGGTATATTTGAAGTATTCATCACCGTCTTCATAGGCTATTATACCCCTAATAGTGAAGGAGGTGGTAGCTTGATTATTCTTTTGAATTACCAGGCTATATGTACCAACTCCACTTTCAAGAGCTAATTCGTCGCCTGTAGGCGACACACTGTCGATGTCATTGCTGCATGATGATGCGGCAAAAATCAACGCAAATAAAAATAAATAGATTCTGTTCATAGGATTATGAATTAATTGTGAATGAATTGTGACAGCTGGGGCTAATCGCCGGTAAAACTATAACTTACTATTGTTATCACAAAGGGTAAAATGATTTCTCTTTCGTGTTGCGTGGTCGTCCCGAAGGGACAGGAGATTTCAGCCCCACATGAAGCGAAGCGGAATGTGGGGTTTACGAATAACGCCGTTAGGAAAGTTCTGAAAGGACGACCGAATAATATATTATATTGCATTGTAAATATCGTTTGTATTTATATCGTCCTTTCAGGACTCCATTGGCGATGTTATTTCTAAACCCAACATTTCGCTTCGCTGCATGTTGGGCTGAAATCGCCCGTCCCTTCGGGACTTGATTGCGTGCAATCAACCTTGAATTTGGCAAATTCAGACTTGATTATGCACAATTGACCTTAAATTCGGCGATTTTAGACTTTATTATGCACAATCGACATTGAATTTGGCAAATTCAGACTTTATTATGCATAATCTACCTTGAATTTTACAAATTCAGGCTTTATTATTCATAATCGACATTAAATTTGACAAATTCAGACTTGATTGCGTATAATCGACCTTGAAACATCCATAATTAATATACGCCATCTCCATTTTGTTCGAGATCAGGATCGTTTTTCAACTCGCTTGTCGGAATGGGAACTACCCAATAGCGGGGGTCTTGATATACCGGATTCAAAGTGCCAAATACCACTCCCGCGCGTCCGGTTCGGATAATATCCGCATAGCGATGCCCTTCAAAGGCAAATTCGTAGCGGTTTTCGTCTTCCACCGCCAACAGCAGCTGGTCTCTGTTTAATGCACCCTGCGCATTGAGCAAAGGCACGCCGGCACGGTCTTTTATTTTATTGATGTCGGCTATTGCACCCTGTATGTCAGGCGTTGCTTTTTTCAAACGCGCTTCGGCACGTATCAGGTATTGTTCGGCAAGACGATACAGAAAAACAGACGAGGAACGGTCGGATTTGTTATATATTTTTATCAGCCATGCGGTTACAGAGGCATCATATTTCAAATAAACAGACCGCTTGCCTCCGATATTCGGATTGTTCAACAAATCGGCGAAGTCAGGGTTTACAATATAATCGCCCAATCCGCCTTCGGCAGCCGTAGCAAAATTGGTACGTACAGGATTTCCTTCGGTCGTACTGCGAGCCACCTCAAAGATACCTTCCGAAGAAAAACGTGTTTCAAACCAGTTATCGCCTGCTTCCAAGTTCGTCAATTTCAGTTCGGGATTATCTATCAGTTTGGAGGCATAGCTTTCAGCTTCCGACCAACGTTCCTGATAAAGGTAAAGGCGTGCCTTGAAAGCATACACTGCCCAAATGGACACCCGCCCCTTATTCACATTCCAACTGCCGCCTGCCAAATTCTTTTCAGCTATATCCAAATCGCTTTCAACCTGTTTGAAAACATCCGCCTTGGGACTCTTTTTGATGCCCAATTGATTGGTAGCCGTTGAAGGCGTCAGGATAACGGGCACATTGGCGTATGTACGCGCCAAATCAAAATAGGCAAAGGCGCGAAGCGTATGCGCTTCGGCAAGGATTTTCTCCTTGCTTCCTGCCGAAAACAAACTGTTGTCCAATTCGTTTACGGCAGTAATGACATGATTTGCCCGATTGATGAGGCTGTAATAGCTGCCGTATCCGCCGCCGTTCGTGCGGTCGGCTCCTCCGGTAACGCCTCCGTCGGATTTCAAGGTCGGAACTACCACCGTTCGCAAACTGTTCAGGATTACATTGTCCGCAGCCGTTTCATACGTCAGGATAGCCGTGCCTGAAATGCCGCTGACAGCCGAATAGACGCCGACAAGTGCTTTTTCGGCGGAAGACTGACTGATAATAATTCCGTTGTCTTCAATTTGCGTTTGCGGCGGAAAGTCCAGCAGTTGATCTTCGCAGGAGGCAAACAAGGCAATGGACAATAAAGCGTAGATATATTTTTTCATCTCTATTTCTTTTCTTTTTAGTTAAAATGTAACGTCTATTCCAAACAATACGGTTTTGGGATGGGGAGGCGTACCGAAGTCAAGCCCCTGCACAATGCCGCTGCCGGCATTTACTTCCGGGTCGGGCCCCGTATAGTCGGTTAATAGCAAAAGATTTGTACCTGTTACTTTCAGTTTGGCTTGCTGTATTTTGAAGCGCGACAGCCATACACGGGGAATTGCGTAAGCGAGCGTAACATTCTGCAAACGGATAAAGGAACCGTCTTCCAGATTGCGGGTCGAACGCTGCTCGTAGTTGGTAGATCCGTCAGGATTCTTTATGGATTTCGGACGCGGCAATACCTCTGTGATAAAGCCATCTCTGTTTACCGCATAGCTGTCCCTGTCTTCTTCTTTCCAATAGTTTACCGAGCTTTTTTGTATGCTGCGGCTAAGCGTGCGCGAGCCGCCGGATTCAAGGAACGAGCGGGTGTAGTTAAACACCTGATATTTGTACTTATAATAGAAACTAAAATCCAGCACCACATTTTTATACGTCAGCGTATTTTTCAAAAGACCTTCCACCACAGGCCAGGCATTCCCGAATATCTTCTTGTCCGCCTCCGTAATCTTTCCGTCGGGTTTTCCGTCAGCTCCTGTCCAATCATCGTAAACGGCATCACCGGTTAAAGGGTCAACTCCTTTATAATCGTACAAGAAGAACGAATGTAAAGGATAGCCTTCCCGAGCAATGGAACCGTAGCTTGCGTTCAACTCTTCAACGGGAAGTTTCTCTATCTTGTTGATGTTGCGGGAAGCCGTAAAGACAGTTCGCCATGAATAATCTTTACGGCTAATATTCTGTGAAGTAAGCGAAAATTCATATCCCCTGTTGCTTATCTCTCCTGAGTTTTTCATTACGGAGCCAAAGCCTGTCTTTCCGGGAAGGGCTTCGCCCAGCAGCAAACCGTATGTAAATTTATCGTAATAGTTTAATTCTATTTCCAAGCGATTTTTCAGCAGAGCGGTATTGAGTCCGACATTCCATTGACGGGTAGATTCCCATTTCAGGGCAGGATTGCCTAATTGAGACGGAGTCAGACCGGGCTGCCCGTCATAAACGCTTCCCCCGCTCCATAAGCCCAGATGGGCGTTGCCGCCCGAAATGTTGCCGACTACACCATAGCTGCCTTTCAATCGCAAATCGTTGATAACTTCTGATTTGGGAAAAAAGGCTTCGTTCACCGGATTCCAACTCACACCGATAGAAGGGAAATAGCCCGCACGGTTGTCGGCTCCCAACTGAGAAGAAGCATCCCGACGCACGGTAGCATCCACACTGTACCGATTGGCATACGAATAATTGGCACCGCCGAAATAAGAAATCAGGCCGGAACCGGAACCGGTGGCAGAACCTGACTGCGTAGCCGTAGAAGCTACCCGCTTGAAGGCATCGCTTGCAAAGTTTTTGCCGGAAACGCTCACGCTTTCGCTGGTATTTCTCAGATATGCCCAGCCTGCGTATGCCGACAGGGTATGCTTGTCAAATGATTGCAGATAGTTCAGGGTTTGCTCTGTTGAATAGCGGTTGGATATACCTATTTCGCTTTCAGCCGCACCGTCGGGGAAACCCTGACTGAGCAGGGGGCTGTAATAATAGGTATCGTGTCCGCTGTTGCGGTCATTGCTCCATGAAGATTTGAAAGAAAGAAAATCGAAGAGTTCGTATTTAGCATAAAAATTGTTTGTTACGCGGAAGCCTTTTGAGCCGCCGTCCCAATTTTCCAGTATGGCAATATGATTGTTGAAGGCTCCTGCAGCATTAAAACTGCCGTCTTCCTTATATACGGGCAAAAAGGTGGGCGTATGCAAAGATGCCTGAAAGAAACCGGCAGGGCCGTCGCCTATTTTTACATTGCTTCGGTGATTAACGGAAATGGCGTTGCTTGTTCCTATCTTCAATTTATTCGTAATCGAGTGGTCGATATTGATGCGCAAGCCATAGCGTTCAAAGTCTTCCAATTTCAACGTGGCTTCCTGAAAGGTATAATCGCCGCCGATATAAAAGTTCGTTTTTGCATCGCCACCGGTCACAGAGAGATTGTAAGTATGCTGGAAAGCGGTGCGAAACACATCGGATATGCGGTCGTAGGTGTTTTGTTCTTCGGGAAGCCCGATACCACCGTCACTTATCGGACGGAAAGGTCTTTTCTCCCATTGCCCGTCGTTTTTGTAGGCTTCGTTTACAAGTTCGGCATGTTCGGGGCCTGTCGTCAAAGGCCAAAGATTGTTTGACTTTGACAATCCGACTTCGGCTTTGAAGTTTACCCGCGTCTTTGAGTTGCGCGAGCCTCGTTTGGTGGTAATAAGGATAACGCCGTTGGCTGCCCGCGCACCGTAAGCGGCTGTTGCGCTTGCATCTTTCAATACCGTTACCGTTTCAATGTCTTCGGGATTAAACTCTGCCAAAGGGTCGGCACTTTGCGACTGGCTGATTTGCTGCGAACTTCCCGTAGTTGCCACACCGTCTATAATATAAAGAGGTCCCCCGCCTCCGAGCGAAGTAGCTCCACGCAAGCGAATAAACGAACTTGCTCCCGGTGCTCCGGTATTCTTTGATATCAGCAGACCCGGCACGGCACCCTGTAATTTCTCCGTGATACTTGCAGAGGGCACATTAGCCATCTGCTCAACCTTAACCGTAGTTACGGCAGCAGTAATGGCACTTCTTTTCGATTGGGCATAGCCGATAACTACAATTTCTTCCAGCGCATTCAAATCTTCAACCAGCCGGATAACAATCTGTTCGTTTGCTTCTTCGTAGATGTCTATTTCCTGCTGTTTATATCCGATATAACTGACTGCAATCGTTGCCGGCAATGTGGATACGTTGAGAGAGAATACCCCGTCATAATCGGTAGCCGTACCGGCACTTTTTTTAGCATTCTTGACGGAAACACTTGCGCCGATAACCGACTCATTAGAGCGGCTGTCTATCACTTTGCCACGAATAACAGTCCCTCCCTGCGCTAAAGCCAAAGGAATATCTGCCCATGCAACAAAGGAGAACAGCAGAAAATAGAGCAACCGCTTGCGGCTACCCGAAAAATAAGATAGTTTTGCCATGCTAAAATTTTTAGTGTGTTTAAGTGCCCCCTAATACCAATTGCAGTCGGAGGAAGGGGGCACTTTCTTGTTTATAAATCACTTGGTACTCGTTTATATTGCTGTATTTGTCCTTTTAGGGAATAAGTTCCCGTGGAACTATG
>LBCX01000398.1 GCA_001657575.1 Bacteroidales bacterium Barb4 | reverse complement strand
TGCATGGATGGTAACGCTTTCTACCGGTGTTGCGGCTTCCGTCAGTTCATCGCCGCTTATTGCTTGGTAAGCCCCGCTGTGGGTGGCTCTCGTGTAGTCTATTTCATTGCCCGAAGCATCTTTTTCGGGGAAAAAAACACCCTCTATGGTGGTGTTGGCACCTGCCGGCAGGTGGCGGTATGCCCCGTAAGCCGTTGTCGGTGTTGAGGTTTCTGATACCACTACCTTGTATATGCTCCCGTCAATGATGAGCGGGGCAGTGGCGTCTTTATTCAGCAAGAGGTCGTCAGTGCCGGTTAGCCCTCCTGTTGCGTCCACTGTTCCTTGTATCACATTGTAACCGTTGGATGTGAAGTTGCCTGCTCTAATGGAAGGCACAGCATCGGTATAATTCTTATCTATCGCCACGCAGTTGGTCAAGGAGACAAACCTATTGTTCGGTTTTGTTGTTGTGCTTGCATTATAAATCAAGTTGCCGCCTGAGTCCGCTGTTCCGTTTGCTGCATTGGTTTTGTTGCCGTTTACGAAGGTACAGGACACAAAGTTCACGAATAACTGACCTGATAGATTGCCACTAGGTATATCCAATGCGACTCTTGCCGAGCCGGCTCCCGCTCCGATAAAGGAGCAACTTTCAAACCGGTAAACAAAATCTGTTGATACATCCGCCGATACGTACTGCGCAACACATGTGATGGGAATCACTTTCGCATTCGCTTCAAAGGTGCAACGCTTGAAATGGGTGGAGTAGCAGTACATAAGAAACGATACATTCTTGAAATGGATATCTTCCAATATGACCGAGCCAAGTATATTATTATTCTGCCCTAATTTGAAAGGCTTGGCAGGAGTAGTAGTAGATGTTATCGTTACCCCATTTCCTTGTATCGTGATGTTAGCACCTTTTGTCTTACAAAGCATATCAACTGTTATAGTGATGGTTCCCAATCCTTTTTCAAATACGATGACATCGCCATCTTTCGCATTATATAGTGCAGCATCGAGAGACCCTACTTTGCCCGTGCCACCGTCGGTGTTTGTTACCGTGCGAACCTCCGACTTCGCATCCCCTACCGTAAGAAGGCAGAGAAAAAGTATATAGACGGATTGTATAATTTGCTTCATACATATATATATTAAATCAAAGGGAGCAGAGCCTCCTGCCCCCTTTGATATTAGTTTTTAGAATTACCTACATTGATTGCACGAGCAAGGTACTATTGTGTAATCGCCGCTCATATCGTGCGTGGGAGGCCATACGGACGGGTCGGTTTCAAACACAAAGCCGTCCACATAGTGGTTGCTCAACTGGCGGGAAACAATGCCGTAATCGGAGGGCGTAAACGGCCCGCTCAACAGGTTTTTGGTGTAAAAAGCCCAATAGCCGCTATTCCATCCTGCCTGCCATTCCCAATCCGTATTGGTCGGGTTCTGGTCTAACTGCCAATAGTCATAGTCATAAGCCGGATAGCTGTAGTCTGCATTCAGCGGGTGGTTAATAATGCCGCTTCTTGCCTTGCAGGGTGCTCCCGCAGCGGCGGTAATAGCCGTTTGCGTTAGCAACTCGGGACTGTAGGGAGCGGCAAGCTGCCCTGTTGCGCAGTTGGCAGGCGGGTAATAGCTGAAACGAATAAAGGGATCGTTTGAGGCTCCCCGTATGTCAAACCATATCTGTTTCCCCTGTTGTTGGGCAAACCCACTTGCGCTAATGATCAGCGCGATTAGAAATAATAACTTCTTCATTGTGAAAATATTTAATAAATAAAAAAAACAAAGCTGCATTGATTGCGTCCAATCAAACAGCTTTCACAGGAAAAAGTAAGAAGTGGGATAAACCTTGCAGTGGAAGCAAGCGCGTTGCCGATCTGCCGTGTTTGTCTCAAGCTCCATTCCTCGAAAGCTCAGAAC
>LBCX01000397.1 GCA_001657575.1 Bacteroidales bacterium Barb4 | reverse complement strand
GGCAAAGGTGTTCGCTCGCATTGGGGTATTGAAAATAATTTGCACTGGCAATCAGATGTTTCATTCAATGAGGATGAGAGCCGGAAAAGAGAGGGATATGCAGCACAGAATTTTTCCCTACCGAATCGAATTGCCCTTAATCCCGTCAAACATGAGCAATCGAAAAAGAGGAGTGTGAAAGGAAAAAGACCGGATGCAGGGTGGAATAATGATTATTTACTGAAGATCCTAACAAATTAAGATGCGTTTGCCCTGCGTTTTTTTCCCGAACTATTTGGAGGGTTGGAAAAAACATCTACTTTTGCGCCCAGGGTAAGTCCTATACGGCATGCTCCCTCGGAACTCCCCCAGGGCTTGATCGCAGCAAGGGTACGCAGGTTGTAGCGGCGCGATGTAGTAAGCTTACCCTACTGCCTCTTTAGCTCAGTTGGCCAGAGCACGTGATTTGTAATCTCGGGGTCGTTGGTTCGAATCCGACAAGAGGCTCGAAATAAAACGGAACAGAGCTGTCAACATCAATTGTTGGCGGCTCTGTTTTTTTATGCGATTTTTCCTACTTTTGCCGGCATTTATAAAGGATTACATCTGTATCGTATGAAGAACAACAACCCGCTGAATCCTGCCCAGAAAACAATCGTGGGCGTTCAGTTTCTGTTTGTCGCTTTCGGGGCGACGGTCTTGGTTCCCCTTCTGGTCGGCATGGATCCGTCGGCGGCTCTTTTCTCCGCAGGCATCGGCACTCTACTCTTTCATTTGGTAACGAAAGGTAAGGTGCCGATTTTTTTGGGCAGCAGCTTTGCCTTTATTGCTCCCATCGTTAAATCGACGGAGCTGTACGGACTGCCCGGCACGCTGTGCGGACTGACGGCTGTAGGGGCGGTCTATTTCCTGATGAGCTTTCTGGTGAAATGGCGCGGGGTCGGTTTTATCAAGATGCTTTTTCCGTCGGTGGTTATCGGACCGGTCATTATCCTGATCGGGCTGTCGCTGGCAGGTACGGGGGTGGATATGGCAAAAGGGAATTGGTGGCTGGCGGGGATTGCACTGCTGACGGCGGTTGTTGTTTCGCTGCTGGGGCGCGGAATGCTGAAACTGATACCCGTCTTTTGCGGTATCATCACCGGATATGCGGCGGCTGTCGTTCTCAGTCTGATTGACTTTTCACCGGTGGCGGCAGCCCCCTGGTTCTCTCTTCCGCAGTTTGTTACGCCCTCCTTTTCATGGGAGGCGGTTGTGTTTATGATTCCCGTTGCCATTGCGCCGGTCATTGAGCATATCGGCGATATATATGCCATCAACGAAGTGACGGGGAAAGACTTTGTCAAGGATCCGGGACTGCACCGTACCATGCTGGGCGACGGTATAGCCTGCATAACGGCAGGTCTGATAGGAGGCCCTCCGGTGACGACCTATTCGGAAGTGACCGGTGCCATCTCCCTGACCAAAATAACCGACCCTGCCGTCATCCGCATCGCCGCCCTCACGGGGATAGTCTTTTCGGTACTGGGGAAAATAAGTGCATTGCTGAAAACCATTCCCTCCTCCGTATTGGGCGGCATCATGCTGCTGCTTTTCGGCACGATAGCCTCCGTCGGCATCAGCAACCTGATTCAAAACAGGGTAAACATGGGCAATCCCCGCAATATGATTATAGCTTCCCTCATACTGACCTTTGGAATAGGCGGGGCGGCGCTTGAGTTTGGAGAGTTTACCCTGGCTGGCATCGGCTTGGCGGCACTGCTGGGCGTTGTGCTGAATCTGATACTGCCCGGAAGAGAGAAAGAAGAAATGCACAATATCGGTTAATTACCGATATTACACAAATGCTTCCTGCGGGGGTATCTGCGTAGCTGTATCCTGAACCTTAGATTTGCCCCGTGTAAAAAGCGTTACTCTTGCAGGATAAAAAACA
>LBCX01000100.1 GCA_001657575.1 Bacteroidales bacterium Barb4 | reverse complement strand
TTCCCGGGCTGTCGTTCCGTTCAGAAGATTGGTTTTTTTAACTCCGGGCATGCCGCTTTCAATGCTTTCGCCTGTTTATCGCTTGTGACCGGCCTGTTTTTCCAATGATTTACTCCTGGCCCTTTCACTCTGCAATTTCAATTTTATAACCTTCAATTTCTCTGTTAACTGTTCTTCCTTACTCTTCATAATTCTTTGTGACTTAAATGAATAATGACACAAGGATAATGATTTTATTGATAGGCGGATTGCTTATTTTGGACATCTTACCCGTAGGGGCGTCTGCGTAACATCAGTAACTACTATTTTTCAACTGTAAAGTTGGATACAGTCACCATCATTATAATGCGTTTGCTCTGAAAATGTAATGATATTTTATACTTTTGCGCGGGAAATCCTGTTTTCAAACGCTGTACAGTAATCCGATGAACAAGACAATAACAGAAGACATTAAGAAGGCCTGCGAGGTGCTGCGGGCGGGTGGTTTGATCCTGTATCCGACGGATACGATTTGGGGGATCGGCTGCGATGCAACGAATGACGAGGCGGTGCAAAAGGTGTACGACCTCAAACGGCGCACCGACCGCAAGGCGATGCTCGTGCTGACGGACAGCCCCGACGAGTTGGAAACCTACGTGCCGGATGTGCCGGCGGTTACGCATGATTTGATTGAGGCGGCGGACAAACCCCTGACCATTATCTTCTCCGGCTCAAAGAACCTTTCCAAACTGCTGGCGGCAGAAGACGGCAGCATTGGCATCCGCGTCACCCGCGAGGAGTTTTCCCGCCGCCTCTGCGAGCAATTCCGCAAGCCGATTGTTTCCACCTCTGCCAACGTCAGCGGCGAGGTTTTCCCCTCTTTCTTCTCCGAAATATCCGAAACGATAAAGGACGGGGTAGATTACATTGTCCATTACCGCAGGGGTGACACCGGCGAAACGCAACCCTCAAGCATTATCAAACTCGGGGAAGGAGGAGTGTTCAAACTTATCAGGTAGGGGATGAACGGGAAGGCAGAGCGAAGGAAATACATTGTTTCAGATTTTGTTGCGGCAGCCGTCACTTGGCTGCTGTTTAACATTTTACGCTATGATGAAGTAGCCGCTTACGAGGGCTTTTCCGCCATACAATCCTATCTCTTTTCCGAACCCGTCTTATGGGGGCAGGGGCTGATACCCTGTTTCTGGCTCGTCCTCTTCTATTTTTCAGGCTATTATAACAAACCGATCGGCAAATCACGGCTTACAGAGTTCTTTTCCACGCTGATAACAGTGACGATTGGTGTGGTGCTCGTCTTCTTTGTCATCGTCTTGAACGACCTGCCAAAATCTTTTCATATCTATTACGATTTCTTCTTCACCCTGCTCGCCCTCCAATTCATATTTACCTACATTCCACGCCTGACAATCACCCAAGCGGGCATTGGCAGGATTGCCCGGCGGGAATGGTCGGCGCAACTGCTGATTATCGGCACAGGGGAAAAAGCCGTCCGCACGGCGGAAAACCTGTACAAATCCGGCAGTACCATCGCCGGCTTCATACAGGAACGGGCAGGCAGTGCCATACATCCGGCAATCGCAGGGCAGGTATCCGGTACGCTATACGATTTGCCCGCCCTCATGGAAGCCGGCAACATTGACGAGCTGATTGTTGCCCTCGAAACGCAGGACAGCCGCGAGCAATTAACCCTGCTCTATACCCTCTACCGCTATAAATGTCCCGTCAAAGTGCTGGCAGACAATACCAACCTCTTGGGAAAGGTGCACATCAAAACCATACAGGGCATCCCACTGGTGGATATTACGGACAATAACTTCTCGGCGGCGGAAAAAAACATCAAGCTGTTTCTCGACAAGGTTATTTCCGTTGTCGCACTTGTCCTCCTTTCGCCGCTCTTTCTTTATATAGCTTGGAAAGTGAAGTGCGATTCTGCCGGGCCTGTCTTTTTTGGTCAGGAACGGATTGGATACCGCGGGGAGCCGTTCAGGATACACAAGTTTCGGACGATGTACACCAATGCGGAGGAGAACGGACCGCTGCTGTCGGTCGGGAACGATGCCCGCGTTACGCCTTTCGGAGCCTTCATGCGCAAATACCGGTTGGACGAGCTGCCGCAGTTCTGGAACGTACTGAAAGGGGATATGTCGCTTGTTGGGCCCCGTCCCGAACGTCGCCATTTCATTGAGCAGATCGTGAAGCAGGCACCCTACTACTATCTACTCCACAATGTCCGTCCCGGCATCACCTCTCTCGGCATGGTAAAATACGGTTACGCCGTCAATGTCAGCCAAATGATAGAGCGGCTGAGATATGACATCATCTACTACGAGAATATGTCCCTTGTGCTGGATATTACTATCCTTATATATACCGTTCGCACGGTGGTAACGGGGAAAGGGATCTAAACTTTTCAAAATAACTGATGTTACGCAGATGCCCTGAAAGAGGCAAAAGATTTCAGCCCCACATGCAGCGAATGCGGAATGTGGGGTTACAGGAATGACGCCGACAGGGGAGTTCTGAAAGAACGATATATTCTGTCATCCTTTCAGGATACCCCTGGCGGTATCGTTCCTAGCCCCACATTCCGCTACGCTGCATGTGGGGCTGAATCTCTTGCCCCTTCGGGGCATCTGCATAGCTACTTTTTCAACTGTAAAGTTAGATATAGTCACCTTTATTATATACTGTGCTTGCTCTGACAACAAAAGGAAACTTGCCAACAAAAAAATCTCCCGCCGCAGAGTAGCAACAGGAGATTCCCGGTTAATTACAACCATATACAAACTGTGAATGCCATTTTTTCGTTGCGAAAGGAAAGGTTGAGTGCCGCATCCGATAAGTTGCGACACCCGAAACCGATAACCTTATTCCGAAAGGTCTATCGCATAGTATTTCGTCCGCCCGTTCGGATAAAGCCCTTTGATGAAGAGAACCTTATCGTCGCCGCCGCCTTTCAACAGCTTTTCCACAATCTGCTCAAACTCGTCCGGAGTGGAAACGGGGTGTTCGTTGACGACTAATATAATGTAGCCTTTCGTAATGCCGATGTCCTTGATCTTTCCGGAGGATACACCCGCCACTTCAATGCCGTAGCTGAGCCCCAGCTGCTGCTTTTGTTTGTCCGACAGTTTGTTGAAAGCGGCACCCAATACTTCGGACGCACTGCCGTTCTTCTTCACCACTTCGGTGTTGCCCTGCATGTTGCGCAATTCCACCGTGAAGGTTTTTGTCGTGCCGTAACGGTCAACGGTCACTTTCACCTTGTCGCCCGGACGGTATTTGCTGATCTGCTCCTGCAGGCTGCTGCCCGACTTGATTTTTACGCCGTTCACTTCCGTGATGACGTCCCCCTTCTCAATGCCGACTTCCTTGGCGGAGCTGCGCTCGGCAAAGCCGGAGACGTAAGCACCCTCCAACACCTTGAGCTTGTCCTTGTCCTCATCCGAAGCATATTGCACGTCGCCCATTGTGACGCCCAGAACGGCACGCTGCACGGTTCCGTACTGCTTCAAGTCGCCGACCACCTTGCCGGCAATGCTGACCGGTACGGCAAAGGAATAGCCGGCAAAGTTTCCGGTCTCGGAATAGATAGCCGTATTGATGCCCACCAGCTCGCCTTTCGTATTGACCAATGCGCCGCCGCTGTTGCCGGGGTTCACCGCCGCATCCGTCTGGATGAACGATTCGATGCCGCCGCCGCGGGATATGCCGCCGCGCCCTTTGGCACTGACGATGCCGGCGGTGACGGTGGAGGTAAGGTTAAACGGATTGCCGATTGCCAACACCCATTCGCCCACTTTCAGCTTCTCGGAATCGCCGAAGGGGATGGTCGGCAAGTCCTTTGCCTCAATCTTGATCAGGGCAATGTCGGTGGTCGGGTCTGCACCGATTACCTTAGCGGTAAACTTGCGGTTGTCGTTCAGCGTCACCTCCAGCTCGTCCGCACCGTCCACCACATGGTTGTTGGTCATAATATAGCCATCGGTGGAAATAATCACGCCCGAACCGGCACCCACGCGGGGCTGCGGCTGTTGCGGCTGCTGACCGCGATTGCCGAACCCGAAGAAATACTCAAACGGGTCAATGTACTGCTGCCTTCCCCTGCCCTGAACCTGTGCATTGGCAACCGCCTTGATATGCACTACGGCATGTACCGTATTCTCCGCCGCCACCGTGAAATCAACCGCTTCCGCCGCTCCCATATTATATGCCGCCAAGCGGAAAGGCTGCTGCTTAAACCCGTAGGCGGACTCCACAGACCCGACAGGCAGAGACGCAGGACTTTGCGTCTCTGCAGCCGTCAGCCCTTTACTCGACAACCACGCATTCGTCCCGACAGTGACACCGGCACTGACTGCCGCAATCATTGCCACACCAAGCACATTCTTCCATACTTTCTTCATAACTAATCTCTTTTAATTAAACAATCTTATTAACCTTGTTAAAAACGCGGCGCAAAGAAAGCCCAAAAATCACGTGCTAATCCCCTCCCTTCCCCCTTTTTCATCTCTTTTAACGACACGGCTTTTCTGCTTAACGGCGATTAACAGTACTTGGCATAGCACAGTACCTTTTTCGACAACATTAACGGCTTGAAGCCCTCAGAAGTACTCGGCAAAAAGTGCGGACAACCGCTCTTTGGCTGTCTGAAAGTCCTGCGGAACACCTGTTTCCCGTGCAAGCGAAGTGACCCCCCTATCCGTAAATCCGCAGGGATTGATAAGGGAAAACGGGCTTAAATCGGTGTTTATGTTGAGGGCAAAGCCGTGCATGGTCACGTAACGGCTGCTTTTCACGCCGATGGCACAAATCTTGCGTGCCCGTCCGGCTGTGTCCGGTTCTATCCAGACACCGGCTGCCCCGTTCAGGCGTTCACCCTTTATGCCGTAGAGAGAAAGGAAACGGATGACGATGTCTTCCAAACGGCTGATGTACTGCCGCAAGCCTATCCGCCAACAGTCGAGGTCAAACACAGGATAACCGGTAATCTGTCCCTGTCCGTGAAAGGTGATGTCGCCCCCCCGGTCGGTGCGGTACAAGGCTATCCCCTGCTGTTCCAACAATGCTTCGGGGACAAGCAGGTTGGCGGCATCGCCACTCTTTCCGATGGTGAAGACGGGATTGTGTTCACAAAGGAACAAACGGTTTTCGCCCTGCCGCCCTGCCCGTTTGGCATCCAGCAGGGCATTGAAGGCGGCGGTCTGACAATGCAACGCCTCGGCATAGCCGACACGACCCATATCCTGACAGGTGAAATTCATAAGGAACATCCCCTTATTTCACATAAACCGTCTCTACCTGCAACAGCCGTTTCCGCAGCCTCTCTGCCTCTCCTTTCCGTATGCGGAGCGTCATCTCGCAATCCATCTCAAACCGTTGGGATACGACAGCCGGATTCTCCTCTTTCACAATGCGCATCACACCGTTCAGGAACGGATATTCAAAGGCAAGGCTTATCTCCTCGTCCACCGTCCGCTCCTCTATCTCCGCATGGGCAATGGCATCGGCAGCCGCCGCACGATAAGCCGTAATCAGTCCGCTCGTCCCCAACTCAATCCCGCCGAAATAGCGCACAACGATAATCAGTATATCGGTCAGCCCGTTGGCGTTAATCTGTCCCAGAATAGGCTTGCCCGCCGTAAAGGAAGGCTCCCCGTCATCATTTGTGCGGAAGACAGCCCGCTCTGCACCCAGCATATACGCCCAGCAGACGTGACGGGCATCGTAATAACGCTTCCGGCAGCTCTCAACCTCACCTTTCACTTCCTCCGCCGTGCGAACAGGCACGGCACAGGAAATAAAACGGCTTCGCTTCTCCGAATAAAAGCCTTCGGCAACATCCTTGACGGTTTTATAACTGTCGTCCATGTCAAACGACCCTGTTCGTTATTTGGAACGGAAATACAGCAATTCGATACCCTGCTCTTTGCCCAGATTGCGGCTGTACTGCTTGTCGGAAGGATTGTTCCAATGTTCGGCTGTGCCAAGGCTTTTCAGGGGAATGCCGTCGCCTTCCGGATCGTAGATTGTGCCCGAAGGAGCCTGGTCGGCAAGGGCGGCTTCCATGAGGTACATATCGGAATAGTTGATGTCGCGCATGTAGGGAAATTCGGAGGTCAGGAAGTCAATGCCCACCATGTCAATGGCGACAGGGTCTTGACTGCCGAACAGCGAGCAAGGCCAGTTGTTGTTGAAAGGCTCCATTTTCCACTTCGGCGTGGGGGCACCGTTCACTTTGTCGCAGGCAAATACGGCATCAATGAAATAAACGATCGTCTTTTCGCCCAAAGCCTTGTGTCCCATGAAATCGACAAAGGTCAGGTAGGAGGGCGTACCGTTCTGGTCTTGGTTGAAATTGTTGTGATGATTGTTGCGCCAGTCGTGGTGGATGCTGGTCGTGCCGTACCAGCATTTGCCGCAGAGGGTGACGCCCTGTCCCTCGTGACCTTTCAGCAGTGCCATGTTGATGACATAGTCGGCTTTCGTGAAGACGGTGGAGAGACCTTGCGCCAAGGGACCGTTGTCTTTGGAGTAGTGCAGGGCATCCATGTCGTATTCCGTCTGCTGCCGTCCGTCGTCGCCGACGTTGTCCACATAGTTTACGTTCGGGAAACGGTTGTAGCAGGTGTTGTACAGATGCTTGGTAATGAAACGGCTCGGTTCGGCAATGGTGATGTCTTCCTGCGGAATGCCGGCTTCATTGACAAGGCTTGTCAGCAGGGAAAGCACCATAAACGGGGTGGCATTGATTTCCGGGCTGTCGTCATGCGAATAGGTGTTGTTCTGGTTAATCTTCACAGCCACCTTCTGCCCCTTGACATACGTGCCCGTCTTCCCGTGCTTCTCGTTATGATGGGTAAAAAGCGCGTCCCAAGCCTCCTTTTCGCTTGCCGTATTCGTCAGGTTCAGGAGCGTTTTGTTGATCAGCCAGTCGCAATCCGCCGGACTGTTGAAACGGTCTTCAAACCAATTGCCGTTGCCTTCCTCCCACGTGGCGGCACCCGGCGCATGGCTCCAGACGACACGTCCCGGAAAGATGCCCTGAGCCTCTCCGACCGGCTGATTGGCAGGCAAACTGAATTTCACGTCAGCCTGCGCCTGCGCACGCAACGTCTTTGCCAGCGCCGTATCCGGACTATTTGCCCAAAAGAGCGAAACGCATCCCGCGAGCAGCAAGGCGCACAGTGCCGCACCGCCGTAGTTATGCGCCGCCCTGTTCTTTTTCAGCCAATGCCACGATGCAACACCGCCAACGGTTGCCAGCAGATAAACCACAAACGCCGACATCAGCGATGCCGCCGCTTGCATACAGGGATAAGCTGCCCGCGAAGGCTTGGGCACAACCCGAACCAGAAACCAAACCGTTGCAACCGTTCCGGTCGTCCAGAAAACAACCTTCCCTTTCAGGGAATGAGTGTCCGCACGTCCGCACGCCTCTTTCAGGCAGCAATAAATCTTCTTGATCATGTTATACTATTTTAAGGTGAATAAATACCGGAAAGCCAGAGCAAAGGAAATGTATTTGCCTTGACAAAGCCCTATATTTACCCCCTCAAGTTTTGAACAAAATGTTACATACACAGCGACCGATAGAACTGCTGACTCCCGCCAAAGATTTGCCTTGCGGCATGGAAGCCGTCAGGCACGGGGCGGATGCGGTGTATATCGGTGCACCGAAGTTTGGCGCACGGGCAGCTGCCGGTAATACGGCAGGCGACATCAAGGCGTTATGCGACTATGCCCATTTGTTTGACGTCCGTGTATATGCCGCTTTGAACACTATACTGAAAGAAGAGGAATTGGAGGAGGCGGAACGGCTTATCGGGCTGTTGTACCGTGCCGGTGTCGATGCCCTGATTGTGCAGGATATGGGGATTACGGGGCTTCGGCTTCCTCCAATTCCTTTGCATGCAAGTACGCAGACGGACAACCGGACGCCGGAGAAGGTGAAGTTTCTGGAAGCGGCAGGCTTTGACAGGGTGATACTTGCCCGTGAACTTTCGCTGGAGCAGATACGGGAGATACGGGCGGCGACCTCTGTCCCGCTGGAAGTGTTTGTACACGGCTCTCTGTGTGTAAGTTACAGCGGGCAGTGCTATCTGAGTGCCGCATGGAACGGGCGGAGTGCCAATCGCGGGGAGTGTGCCCAATGCTGCCGCCTGCCTTATTCGCTGACGGATGCGGAGGGGAAAGTGCTCATTGCGGACAAGCACCTGCTTTCGCTGAAAGACATGAACCGTTCCGGACATTTGGAAGCCCTGTTGGATGCCGGCGTTTCCTCTCTCAAAATAGAGGGGCGGCTGAAAGATGCTTCCTATGTGAAGAATGTGACGGCTTACTACCGGCAGAAACTGGATACCCTTTTCACCCGTCGCTCCGAATACTGTCGTTCGTCGGCAGGACATTCCACCTATACATTTGACCCCGCTCCTGAGAAAAGTTTCAATCGCGGCTTCACCGAGTACTTCCTGCACGGTCGGACGGCAGACATCACAGCCTTCGACACCCCCAAATCCGTCGGCGAACCGGTTGGAACGGTAAAAGAACTGAAAGGCAATTCCTTTACCGTAGCCGGACTGAAACCCTTGCACAACGGCGACGGCTTGGCTTTCTTCAACGACCGTGGCGAATTGGAAGGCTTCCGTGTCAATCGGGCGGAGGCAAACCGCATCTATCCGGCAGAAATGCCCGCCCTCAAACCCAAGACACCGCTCTACCGCAATTACGACCATGAATTTGAAAAACTCCTCTCCAAGCCCTCCGCCGAGCGCAAGCTGTCCGTCCGCATAGCCTTCGCCGACAATCCCTTCGGCTTCACCCTCGCCCTGACGGACGAAACCGGTGCCCGCATCCTCATCACCCGTCCCTTTGCCAAAGAACCGGCACAGCGGGAGCAGGAGGAAAATATCCGCACGCAACTGTCCAAGCTGGGAAATACCCCTTTTGAGGCTTCCGAAGTAAGCATATCCCTAACGGCAAATTACTTTGTCCCTTCCTCCCTGCTGACAGAGATGCGGCGGGCAGGGGTAGAAAAGCTGTTGTCAAACCGCAAGACCCGCTTCCGCTTCAACCAAGCCAGGCAGCGACCGGACACTCCCCCACCCTATCCCGACAAACATTTGACCTATTTGGGCAATGTCTCCAACAGCTTCGCCACCTCTTTCTACCGCTCGTGCGGCGTAGTGTCCGTTGACCCCGCCTTTGAACTGTCGCCCCGCACGGATGTCCCCTTGATGTTCACCAAGCACTGCCTGCGCTACAGTCTGGGCTGCTGCCCTGCCAGACCACAAAAAGAAAAGCCCCCTTATTATAAAGGAGACCTTTACCTGCTGCACAAAGGCAACCGCTTGCGACTGACGTTTGATTGCCGGCGGTGCGAGTGCATTCTCCAACAAGATTAAGTGCATTCCGAAGGAATGAGAGATTTCAGCCCAACGTAAAGCACGTTGGGTTTGAATAAAGGCGTACTAATAAAGTTCTGAAAGAACGACCGAATATTATATGTTGTATTTGTATCATTCTTTCAGAACTTACCTGACGGTATCGTTCCTTAAACCCCACATTCCGCTACGCTTCATGTGGGGCTGAAATCCGCCATTCCTTCGGAATTTGCACGACATGCTTAATAAGAAGAATAATTAAAACCATAAATGAAACTATACAAACTGCTATTGACCATCCTGCTACCCCTATTCCTATCTTT
>LBCX01000011.1 GCA_001657575.1 Bacteroidales bacterium Barb4 | reverse complement strand
AATGTATATCAATAAAGTGCTGAAAGAACGATATAAATACATACTATTCTGTCATCCTTTCAGGATACCCCTGACGGCATCGTTCCTGTAACCCCACATTCCGCATTCGCTGCATGTGGGGCTGAAATCTTTTGCCCCTTTCAGGGCATCTGCGCAACATACCCCTAACAGGGTTTCAAACCCTGTTAGGGGTTCTCAAAAACAACAAAGGGCTTCACACGTCCCGAAATACTGTAAACTGATATATAATTACCCTTTATTATTGTGGTTACGCTTTTGTCAACTGCCATATTATTGATTTGAGTCAAGAAAAAACCCCCGACAAGGTTTAGAACCTTGCCGGGGGTAAAACAATAAAAAAACAGACAATTTATTCTACAGCCGCCTGTGCCGCCGCCACCCGTGCAATGGGTACGCGGAAGGGAGAGCAGGAGACATAGTTCAGTCCCACTTTATGGCAGAACTTCACGGAGGACGGTTCGCCGCCGTGTTCGCCGCAGATGCCGCACTTCAAGTCCGGACGTACTTCCCGTCCGCGATCGGCAGCCATGCGTACCAATTCGCCTACGCCCCGCTGGTCTAAGATTTGGAAGGGGTCAGCTTTCAGTATCTTCTTTTCCAAATAAATGGGAAGAAAAGAAGCGATGTCATCGCGTGAATAGCCGAAAGTCATTTGCGTCAAGTCGTTTGTCCCGAAGGAGAAGAACTCGGCACTGGAAGCGATGCGGTCGGCTGTCAGTGCGGCACGGGGTATTTCTATCATCGTACCAATCTTGTAGGGTATCTCATCGCCTGCCTCCTTGAACAACTGCCGGGCTGATTCGCGGATAATCTTTTCCTGTTCGATAAACTCGTAGAGGATACCGGTCAGCGGCACCATGATTTCGGGAATGGTCTTGATACCTTCCTTTTTCAGTTCCAAAGCGGCACCGAGAATGGCGCGTGTCTGCATCTCTGTGATTTCGGGGTAGGTATTACCCAAGCGGCAACCGCGGTGTCCGAGCATCGGATTGTGTTCGCAAAGGGTTTCCACCCGCTGGCGGATCACTTCGATAGGCAGGTTCATCGCTTCCGCCATTTCCTGCTGTCCCTTTTCATCGTGAGGCACAAACTCATGCAAAGGCGGGTCAAGCAGACGCACCGTGACCGGACAGCCGCTCATTGCTTTGAATATACCCTTGAAGTCTTCTTTCTGATAGGGGAGGAGTTTCTTCAAAGCTTTCTTGCGGTCTTCAACCGTTTCGGACAAAATCATTTCACGCATGGCTTTGATCTTTTCGCCCTCGAAGAACATATGTTCCGTGCGGCAAAGACCGATACCTACGGCACCGAACTTGCGAGCAACGGCAGCATCATGCGGCGTGTCGGCATTGGTACGCACCTGCATCTTGGCATATTTGTCGGTCAGCTCCATGAGAGCGTTGAAATCGCCCGTCACTTCCGCTTCCTGTGTCGGCAGTTTGCCTTCATAGACTTCGCCGGTCGTTCCGTTGACAGAGATAAAGTCGCCTTCCTTGAAATGCTTGCCGGCAACTTCCAGCGTCCGCGCCTTGTAATCAACGTTCAGCGTGCCTGCACCGGATACGCAACACTTGCCCATGCCGCGAGCCACAACCGCCGCGTGAGAAGTCATACCCCCGCGAGCCGTCAATATGCCTTCGGCAGCAGCCATACCGGCAAGGTCTTCGGGAGAAGTTTCGATGCGGACAAGAATCACCTTGTGCCCTTTCGCGTGCTGCTCGGCGGCATCTTCGGCAAAGAACACGATTTGTCCCGTGGCAGCCCCCGGAGAGGCAGGCAGACCTTTTACCAACACCTTTGCCTTCTTCAATGCAACCTTGTCGAACACCGGATGAAGGAGTTCGTCCAATTTGAGCGGTTCAATGCGCAACAAAGCCGTCTTTTCGTCAATTATGCCCTGATTGAGCAGGTCAATGGCAATCTTCACCATCGCCGCGCCGGTACGTTTCCCGTTGCGGGTCTGGAGAAACCAAAGTTTGCCCTCCTGCACGGTGAACTCCATATCCTGCATGTCGCGGTAATGATTTTCCAGCTTCGTCTGAATGGCGTCCAACTCCTTATATATGGCAGGCATCGCCTCTTCCATAGACGGATATTTGGCGGCGCGGTCTTTTTCCGGCACATTGGCGCGTTCCGCCCAAATGATTGAACCGGCTTTCGTGATCTGCTGCGGGGTACGGATACCGGCAACCACATCCTCGCCCTGCGCATTGATCAGGTATTCGCCGTTGAACACGTCCTCGCCGCTGCCGGCATCGCGGGAGAAACAAACGCCCGTAGCCGACGTATTGCCCATATTGCCGAACACCATCGCCTGCACGTTCACAGCCGTTCCCCATTCGGCGGGGATACCTTCCATTTTGCGGTAGAGAATGGCACGGTCGTTCATCCATGAGTCGAACACGGCACAAATGGCACCCCACAACTGCTCGTAAGCATTTGTCGGAAAGTCGCTACCCGTCTGCTTCTTCACGGCAGCCTTGAATTTGCTTACCAGCACTTTCAGGTCTTCCACTTCCAGCTCGTTGTCCAGCTTCACGCCCTTCTGTTCCTTCACCTCTTCGATGACGGCTTCAAACGGGTCGATGTCTTCCTTGTTCGCCGGCTTCATGCCAAGCACCACGTCGCCATACATTTGCACAAAACGGCGGTAGGAGTCCCACGCAAAACGCGCATTGCCCGTCTTGCGGGTCAGACCTTCCACCACCTCATCATTCAGCCCGAGATTCAGGATTGTATCCATCATCCCCGGCATGGAAGCGCGTGCACCCGAACGGACAGACACCAGCAGCGGATTTTCCACATCGCCAAACTTGGAGTTCATCAGCCGTTCCACTTCGATGATGGATTTTTCCACATCCGCCTTCAGCAAACCAATGACCTTGTCCTTGCCCAGTTCAAAGTATTCCAGACACACTTCCGTAGTAATAGTAAAGCCCGGAGGCACAGGTACACCAATCAGGTTCATTTCAGCCAGATTGGCACCTTTACCGCCGAGCAGATTTTTCATTTCCGCTTTGCCTTCGGCTTTACCGTTGCCGAAGGCATAAACTCTTTTTCTTTCCATTTTTATATTTAAGTAATTAGAATTTAGTAGTCAGTAGTTAATAATACGCAACAATGCGGCAAAAGTAGAGAATATGTTTGAATAGTAAAACACTATTGCCAATATTTGTAATTGACGTGAGTTCCGACTGGAAATCGAAAAAGTCTGTCTGGAAATCGGGAATTTCTCGCAGGAATTGACAAAGTCTGTCTGGAGATTGAGGATTTCTCGCAGGAATTGACAAAGTTTATCTGGAAATCGGGAATCTTTCGCAGGAATTGGCAATTTCTATCTGGAAATCGGGAATCTCTCGCAGGAATTGACGATTTCTATCTATAAATCGGGCTTGAAAACAGGTATTTTCTTGCCAGAATAAGGCTTTTTCCTTACTTTATATCTATTTTTGCCGCTGCAACAAAGCATCAATAACACATTATATATATGAGGACTCCTGTAGATTATGGAGCGGCAAAACGGGTGACGGATAGTTACAAGCTGACGGATTTTGGAAAAGCGACGATACGCGAGGTGGTGGCTGTGTCCAATCAATTGGAAGCAGAAACCGGGGTGGAGTTTATCCACATGGAAATGGGTGTGCCCGGACTTGCGGCTACGCAGGCGGGTGTGGATGCCGAAATAAAGGCGTTGCAGAGCGGGGCGGCTTCCGTCTATCCCAATATCAACGGTATTCCGGAGGTGAAGGGGGAAGCGTCGCGCTTTGTCAAGGCGTTTATCAATGCGGATGTGCCGGCGGAATGTTGTGTGCCGGTGACCGGTTCCATGCAGGGGACATACGCTTCTTTTCTGGTCAGCAGCCAATGCACGGAAGGGAAGGATACAATTTTGTTTATCGACCCCGGATTTCCTGTGCAGAAGCAGCAGATTGCCGTTATCGGCTGCAAGTACACATCGTTTGATGTCTATGAATACAGGGGGGAGGCGTTGCGCGGCAAGCTGGACGAGTTGCTTTCGGCAGGCAACATAGCTGCCATGATTTACTCCAATCCCAACAATCCGGGGTGGTTCTGCCTGACGGAAAGCGAACTGCAAATCATCGGGGAGGCGGCAAACAAATATGACGTTGTCGTGATAGAAGACCTTGCCTATTTCGCCATGGATTTCCGCAAAGACTTGGGCACGCCTTTCCAACCGCCTTATCAGCCGAGCGTGGCGCATTACACGGACAATTACATCCTGCATATATCCGGCTCAAAGGCGTTCAGTTACGCCGGGCAGCGCATCGGCATCGCTGCCATATCCGACAAGCTGTATCATCGCGCTTATCCCGGACTGACACGGCGATACGGCAGCGGTACGTTCGGCACGGTTTACATCCATCGCGTACTGTACGCTCTCTCCTCCGGCACCTCCCATTCTGCCCAACACGCGCTGGCTGCCATGTTCAAAGCTGCTTCCGACGGTACGCTTGACTTCATCTCCAACGTGAAGGAATACGGACGGCGTGCCGAGCGTTTGAAGAAGATATTTACCGCTCACGGCTTTCGGATTGTCTATGACCGCGACTTGGACGAACCCATTGCCGACGGCTTCTACTTCACCATCGCCTATCCGGGCATGACGGGAGACGAGCTGATGAAGGAGCTTATCTGCTACGGCATCAGTGCCATCTCACTGACTACTACCGGCAGCAATCAGCAGGGGTTGCGTGCCTGCACCTCTTTCATCAAGGAACATCAATACGAACTGCTGGAGGAACGGCTGAAACTGTTTTGGGAAAATAACCAACTGTAAAAAATCATGGACAACGAATTTCTTCGGACGGAAGAGGCTATTGTGGCAGTGCTGAAAACGGTGTATGATCCGGAAATACCGGTCAATGTGTACGACTTGGGACTTATTTACAAGGTGGATGTGGATGATGATAAAAACGTGCACATTGAGATGACCCTTACCGCCCCGAATTGCCCCGCCGCCGATTATATCGTGGAGGACATCCGCATGAGGGTAGAAACGGTGGACGAGGTGAAAAGTGTGAATGTTCACCTTGTCTTCGATCCGGAGTGGAACAAGGATATGATGTCGGAGGAGGCTAAACTGGAACTCGGATTCCTCTGAGCGGACGGCTCCCGATTTATGGAAGAAGCACGCAAGAAAATATACTTTACGGCAGATGCCCATCTCGGTGCCCGTTCCCACAAAGACCCGCTGGCGGTTGAGAAGAAGCTGGTGCGCTGGTTGGACAGTATAAAGCAGGATGCTGCCGCTGTCTGGTTTCTGGGGGATATGTTTGATTATTGGTACGAGTATAAATATGTAGTGCCCAAAGGGCATATCCGTTTTTTGGGGAAGCTGGCGGAATTGGCAGACAGCGGTATTGAGATTCATTTCTTCACCGGCAACCATGATGTATGGCTGTTTGATTATCTTCCCCGCGAAACAGGTGCCGTTATTCATTGCAAGCCGCTTGTCATCAATCTGATGGGCAAAACATTCTTCCTTGCGCACGGTGATGAAGCCGACTGCCGCAGTCGTTCTTTCCGCCTCATCCGTGCCGCTTTTCATAATAAATGCTGCCAATGGCTGTACGCCGGCATCCATCCCCGCTGGACATTCGGCTTTGCCTTGGGCTGGTCGCTCAACAGCCGCAAAAACGGATTGGAAAGCAACGCCCCCGGCTATCAGGGAGAAGAAGGCGAATATCTTGTCACTTTCGCCAAGGACTACCTCAAAACCAACCCCGACATCAACTTCTTCCTTTTCGGACACCGCCACCTTATGCTTGACCTTATGCTTGCCCGCAACAGCCGCATACTCATTGCCGGCGACTGGTTGACGCACTTTTCCTACATCGAATGGGATGGGGAGGACTTGGCTCTGATGCAGTTTGAAGAAGGGGCAGAGAGATGACCGTGTGGTTGATCCGGCGAAAATATCGGCGCATTAAGATGCCTGATGAGAATTAAGGTTTATTTTTGCCGCCGTTATAAAATGTGGCATACAAATGAACTATTACAGCACGAACAAACAGGCTGCTCAGGCTTCTCTGGAAGAAGCGGTTATTAAGGGACTGGCGGGAGACAAGGGACTTTACATGCCTGAGCGTATCCGGAGATTGGATGAGGCGGTTATCCGCAATTTGAAGAACAGGACTTTCCATGAAACGGCTTGTGCGGTGGCACAGGCTTTTTTTGGGGAGGATTTGGAACGGGATACGCTGGAGGCGATTGTGAAGGATACGCTGTCGTTTGATACGCCGGTTGTACGTGTGAAAGAGGCTGTTTACAGCTTGGAGCTTTATCACGGGCCTACGCTGGCGTTCAAGGATGTAGGGGCGCGTTTCATGGCGCGTCTGCTGGGGCACTTTATCGGGAAGAGGGGACTGAAGCAGGTCAATGTGCTTGTTGCCACTTCCGGCGACACGGGGAGTGCGGTGGCAAACGGTTTTCTCGGCGTGGAGGGTATCCATGTGTATGTGCTGTATCCCAAGGGGAAGGTCAGCCCGATACAGGAATGTCAGTTTACAACGCTGGGGCGGAATATCACGGCGTTGGAGATTGACGGCACTTTTGACGATTGTCAGGCGTTGGTGAAGGCGGCTTTTACAGATGAGGAACTGAACAGGCAAAAGATGCTGACTTCGGCGAACTCTATCAATGTAGCCCGCTTCCTGCCTCAATCTTTCTATTATTTTCATGCGTATGCACAGCTTGACAAGGCGGGCAGGGCGGAGCAGTTGGTTGTTTCCGTGCCCAGCGGCAACTTCGGCAATATTACCGCCGGACTCTTTGCCCGGCAGATGGGATTGCCGGTGAAGCGTTTTATTGCTGCCAACAACCGGAACGATGTCTTTCTGGAATATCTGAATACGGGCACATACAATCCACGCCCGTCCGTATCCACGCTTGCCAATGCGATGGACGTAGGCGACCCGAGCAATTTCGCACGTATCCTTGATTTATACGGTGCCGATGAAACGACGCATCGGACGATTACGCAGTTTATCTCCGGCTGCCGCTTTACGGACGAGGAGATAGCCGATGCCATCACACGTGTACATGCGGCGGACAGCTATCTGTTAGACCCTCACGGTGCTTGCGGATACTTGGCTTTGGAGCAGAAACTGCAGAAGGGCGAGACCGGTCTTTTCCTCGAAACAGCCCATCCCGCCAAGTTCAAGGACACAATAGACGCCATCCTGCATACCGACATCGAAATCCCCGCCAAACTGCAAGCCTTTATGAAGGGGACAAAGCAAAGCACCGCATTGAGCAAAGATTTTGCCGCTTTCAAGGACTATCTGCTTGGTAAATAATATAGCTTTGCCGATTGTTTTTAATTCGTTAATCAAAGTTATGAGAATAAGATATTTTCTGTTGCTTGCAGTTTTTTGTTTTAGTTTGTCGGGCACAGCTCAGGAACATTTTTATGTGACAGAGGACGGATGGGATTTTACTTACAACCCTGACTGGAATACGCCTATTTCTTTGTCTGCCGCCCTGGCGAATGCAAACAGCGGAGACACCATCCATATAGCGCAGGGAGATTATCATAATCCCAACCTCGGTTCATGGATGATTAACAAAGACCTGACCCTCATCGGCGGATATGATATAAGCAGCGGAGCGATTGGAGATGCTTCGACTACTGTCTTGTACGGTCGCAATGGAGCGGAGGCCAACAGTTCCGCCAATCGTGTACTGATTATTGTCGGCAGGAGAACCGCCCATATTAATGTAACTCTTGAAAATCTGACGTTGACCGGCGGAAACGGAACCGATGACAATCCGGACATTCTTGCCGATGCTATCCGGGCGGACGCGGATTACGGGGGAGGACTGTTTAACTACTTTTCTACAACGGAATTGAAAGATGTTATTGTGTCAGACAATGTGGCTGCCACCGGCTCTGACAACAACCGTTCGGGTTATGGCGGCGGGATATACAATTTCGAGGCTGTTCTTACAATCTCCGGCAATTCGATCATAAAAAATAATATAGCCAAATCAAAAGGCACGGCATCCGGCTACGGCGGCGGGATTTATAATCGGTCGGGTTCTGTTTTTATCAATGGAAACACAAGGATAGAAAACAATACGGCATCCCACCTTTGCAAAAGCAGCGGCTACGGCGGCGGGATATGCAACGTCGGATCCGAAACAGAACTTGTCATAAACGGCGGTACAATTGACGGAAATACAGCCTTGAACAACCCTGACACTACGTCTTCCGCTCTGAACGGATATGGTGGCGGACTGTTGAATAATCAAACTGCCCATGCTTACATCTATCAGGGAGCAGTCATAAAAAATAACGTAGCCTCCAACAGTCTGGGATCAGGCTATGGCGGCGGAATATCCAACGGAAACTATGCCAGTTTGTACTTTTATGGCGGACTCATTGAATACAATGTCGCCATGTCCAACACGGCAAGTCCTTATATCTCTTTCGGCGGCGGTATATATATTGAAGAATCAATTAATTTCGAATGGCATGGTTCGACGGCTTTTCTCAAAGAGAACATAGCAAGCTACAGCAAACTCAGCGAGGGTGAAGATATATATCCGGATAATACTTACATTGTTGATTTTTCTGCCTCTTTCGGTGGATTTACTGCCGACAAGGAGGGCGGTTTGTATGCGGTCAAGAAGGATGGAACCTTCGATTTCACCCTGACGTCGAATGGAAGGTACAGAAGAGTTGCGCCGATTGTCAAGGTAAACAATGACTACGTTCTGCCTCCGCTCAGTTTTACGGACGACTCAATCGTAACGTTCTTGTATTCCCTGAAGCTGACAGCCCTTTCGAGCATTCGTCCCGAACTTCCGGATGTCCATATCGTTACATTTGATGAGGCACCGGTGGACGTATCCTACCCGACACACCTTGCAGGGGAAAATTACATAACTCCCGGCAATACATTTGACTTCATGCTGAAGATGAACAGCAATGTATATTATGTAACACCGACCGTCACGGTTGATGACCGCGTTATTCTCCCGTCCGACAAAAAAGACGAAAAAACTTACATGTATTCCCTTACGGAAACAGACAATAAAAACGTCCAAGTCACATTGCTTTACCGTGACGTTACGTTCCCCGACCTGCCGGAAGGTGTTTTCCTTGTAACGTATCAACCGGGCTTATGTCATGTGCCCAGCGACAGCGTGTTCAGTTTCACCTTGCTGACAGATGAGTTTCACAGAGTCGTACCGCCGACTGTTACGGCAAACGGCCGGACATTGTCTCCATCCGCCGAGGATGGCGAATATGCTTACCGGTATGTCCTGGAGGAAACGGATGATTCGGTTCAGATCACAATGACCGGCCTTACCGTTACATTCCCTGAAATGCCGGCGGGCATCGCTAATATGACACACAGGGAGGGAACATACTATTATCCTCCCCGCAGTACGCTTAACTTCACACTGAAGACAGAGGAGAAGTATAAAAATATTGCACCGGTTGTCACCGCAGACGACTATCTGCTGATCCCGTTCAGCAATGGAAAAGATGATACAACGTATATCTATACCACGCAGGTGATGAACGATGTAATAATTAAAATTACAGGTTATCAAACCGTCACGCTTCCCGTTCCGCCGGAAGGTCTTTCCTTTGCACCGCCGCATCAGACGGGAGAAAATTATTTGCTCTACGATAACGACTTTACTTTCACGCTTGTGTCAAGCGAATACTACTACGATGCCGTTCTGACGGTCATCGCAGACGGGGATACGAAGTCTTATACGAGTGACGACAGCGGGAAGTTCACGATAACCCTGCCCCGCGTAACGGAAGATATATCTGTGACCATTATACCGAATTATACGGTAACTATCCGGCCCTCTGATTTAGCCGAAACGAATCCCCTTCCCGGTAATTATACCGTTGTCGGCGATGAAGAGTTTCTTTTCACGTTCAAACTGTACGAGAAATACCGCGGGGATATTCCGATAGTCCTTGCCAACGGTTCTCCACTGGACGTTATCCTCACCGGAGTGGAGGATTGGCAGTACGCCGTCCACCCGATAATCAAACGGAATACCGAATTGCAAATCAAGTTGTATTCAGAGTCGTCCACTTTCCCCGAAAACACAGCGAAAGCGGCGAACATATACAGCCGCAACGGGTTCCTTGTCATCGAAGCCCTTGCAGGGGAAGTGCCCGTAACCGTCAGCACCCTTGCGGGACGCATCAAAGCAAAGCGGACTGTAACAGGCGCGGAAAGCATTGCACTGCCGGAAGGAATATATATAGTGAAAGCCGGAGAGGAAGTGCGGAAGATAATTATTAACAGAAAAGTCAGGTGATCATTTATGACGGAATTGTGTAACATCCGTAAGGGCAGGCTTGTGTGCCTGCCCTTTATGTTTTGTCCGGTAACGGCTCTGACTATTAACATCTGAAATAACATGGTATATTACGGCAAAGGCTCCGAAGGATATGCCTTTTCGCATGATGAGCTGCGACAGGCGGTTTTTGATACGCTGGATAAGTTGGGGAAGCGGGAGAAGGTGCTGGTGATACCGCCCGACTTTACGCGCTTCTTCTCGCGGGCGGGAGAGATTACACGCTATGTGTATGAGTATTACGGCAGTGCCGTTACGGATATTCTGCCGGCGTTGGGCACCCACTTTGCGATGGAGGCGGAGGAGATTGAGCGGATGTATCCCGGTGTGCCGCCGGAGTTGTTCAGGGTGCATGACTGGCGCAAGGATGTGGTGACGGTCGGGACGGTGCCTGCCGAATATATCAGGGAAGTATCCGGCGGTGCGGTTGATTATGCCTGGCCTGCACAGGTGAACAGGCTGCTTGCGGAGGGAGGTTTTGACCTTATCCTTTCGCTGGGGCAGGTGGTGCCGCATGAGGTGCTCGGTATGGCGAACTACAACAAGAATATATTTGTCGGGACAGGCGGTGCGGAGGGCATCAACAAAAGTCACTTTATCGGTGCGGCTTATGGCATGGAGAAGGTGATGGGGCGGGCGATTAATCCCGTGCGGCTGGTGCTCAACTATGCTTCCGACCGGTTTACGAATCATCTGCCGATTGTTTATGTGCAAACGGTTGTTTCCAAAGGCGATGACGGGCTGCAACTGCGCGGTCTCTATATCGGCGATGATATGGGATGTTTTGAGCAGGCTGCCGCTCTTTCCCTGAAAGTCAATTTCCTGATGACGGACAGGGAGATGAAGAAAGTGGTAGTCTATCTTGACCCCGAAGAGTTCCGCTCCACATGGGTTGGCAACAAGAGCATCTACCGCACCCGCATGGCAATTGCCGACGGCGGCGAGCTGATCGTCTTGGCTCCCGGTCTTAAACAGTTTGGGGAGGATCCCGATAATGACAGGCTGATACGCAAATACGGCTATCGACCGACACCGCAGGTGATGAAGTTTGTCGCGGAGAACGAAGACCTGCAAAACGGTTTGGGCGTAGCTGCTCACTTGATTCACGGCACGTCCGAAGGACGCTTCAAAATCACCTATTGCCCAGGACATTTGAGCCGCGAAGAGATAGAGAGCGTTGGTTTCGATTATGGCAATTTGGAGGAGATGACAGGCAAATTTAATCCCGCCAAACTGACCGACGGTTGGAACGCGGTGGACGGCGAAGAGATATATTACATTTCCAATCCTGCACTGGGGTTGTGGGCTTACCGTGAGCGGTTTGTATAAAATTTCTGTTTCATCTTATTGGCGATAAACTCGTGTTCTGCAAACTTTGATATTTGCTGTAGGGTTTCGGCGGCTGTACTCCGGTGTATAGAGGTGCCATACGCTGGCGTACTGTGAGGCTGTAGAGTCATCCTCAATGCGTAACATCAGTAATAATTTTGATACATTTGCCGCCCAATTCCGAAGGAATGTCGGATTTCAGCCCAACGTAAAGCGAAGCGACACGTTGGGTTTAGATGAATACGTACTAATAAAGTTCTGAAAGAACAATACCAATTACAACAATGACCCAAAATGTGCCGTATAAATTCATTCGGTCGCCCTTTCAGGGCTTCATTGGGTGCATAATCCGTAAACCCCACATTCCGCTTTGCTGCATGTGGGGCTGAAATCTTCAGTCCCTTGCGGGACTTCTGCATAACATCAGATAATAGCAATAACAAACAAATACAAATAGCATGAAAAAGTTAGCAGATATCGGGCTGATAGGTTTGGCTGTGATGGGCGAGAACCTTGTTCTGAACATGGAAAGCAAGGGCTTTACCGTAGCGGTGTATAACCGCACCGTGGCGAAGGTGGACAACTTTACTGCCGGTCGCGGGAAGGGCAAGAACTTTATCGGCTGTCATTCCGTTGAGGAACTGTGCCAATCGCTGGAGCGTCCCCGCAAGGTGATGATGCTTGTGAAGGCAGGGCAGGCGGTGGATGATTTTATTGAGCAGATTATACCTTTCCTTGAGCCGGGCGATGTGATTATTGACGGTGGGAATACGCACTTTCCGGATACTGTCCGCCGCACGGCGTATGTGGAAAGCAAGGGCTTGCTGTATGTCGGTACGGGCGTGTCGGGCGGCGAGGAAGGCGCACTGCTTGGACCATCAATGATGCCGGGCGGCTCTCCGGCGGCGTGGGCGTTGGTGAAGCCCGTTTTCCAAGCGATATGTGCGAAGTCCGACGGTGAGCCTTGTTGCGACTGGGTAGGCGAAAACGGGGCGGGGCACTTTGTGAAGATGGTGCACAACGGTATCGAGTACGGCGATATGCAGCTTATTTGCGAAGCCTACCATATATTAAAGGATGTGCTGGGTATGAGTGCCGCTGAAATGTCGGAAGTCTTTGCCGAATGGAACCGCACCGAATTAGACAGTTATTTGATTGAAATCACCCGCGACATATTGGGCTACAAAGACGACAAAGGGCAGTACGTGGTGGATACTATCCTTGACACTGCCGGACAGAAAGGGACGGGCAAATGGACGGGCATCTCCGCCCTTGATCTCGGCGTACCCCTTACGCTCATCGGCGAAGCCGTATTCGCCCGCTGTCTCTCGGCGCAAAAGGAAGAGCGCGTTGTCGCCTCCAAGAAGTTTACCGCCCCGCCGATTACCTTCCACGGGGACAGAAAAGCCTTTATCAACGACTTGAAGGCGGCTCTTTATGCCTCCAAGATTGTTTCCTACGCGCAGGGATACCTGCTCATGCGCGAAGCTGCCAAAGAGTTTAAGTGGAATCTCAATTACGGCGGTATCGCTCTGATGTGGCGCGGCGGGTGCATCATCCGTTCCGTCTTTCTAGGCAAGATAAAAGAAGCGTTCGACAAGAACTCCGAACTGCCCAACCTGTTGCTTGACCCCTATTTCGGAGAAAAGATACAGGGCGCACAGGAAGGCTGGCGGCGTGTGGTGGTTAGTGCGATGGCGAACGGCATCCCCGTTCCCGCCCTTGCCACCGCTCTCAACTATTTCGACGGTTACCGCAGTGAGCGGCTGCCTGCCAACCTCTTGCAGGCTCAGCGCGACTATTTCGGTGCGCATACCTACGAACAGGTCGGACATCCGCGCGGCGAGTTTTTCCATACCAACTGGACAGGGCGCGGCGGCGACACGGCTGCCTCAACCTATACGGTGTAACCTCCTTTACAACTCCCTTATGAAAAGAACAATAGCCGGCTTGATACTGCTATGCCTGTCCGTTCTGCCGGCGGCGGCGCAAGTGACCTTCGGTGTGCGTACCGGCGGCTCCTTTTCCACGCTGGTGGAGAAAGAGGGCACGACCTACAAGGCAGGTGGGCGGATAGGTTACAGCGTAGCGGGTTTGGCGGAGATACCTTTGCGGGGCATACACCGTCGGCTGTCGTTGCGCACTGAGGCAGCGTTTGTCAGTCAGGGCGGTTCGTTCTATACCGGATGGGATGCGGAAGGGGAGGGGGGCTACAACAACAAGTGCGGCTACTATTCCCTGCGACTGCCCGTCGCCGTTGCCTATACGTTTCCTTTCCACGATGTGCATATCAGTGTGTCCGCCGGCCCTGCAGTGGATTTCGCCCTGTTCGGGAATATGCGGAACAAGGATAAGAACGGCAGTATGTCCTTTGGGCGTTCGGAGGGGAAAGACCTCAAGCCGGTGGACTTGGGGGTAGGCGTAGGGCTGACGGTGGAATATCTCCAATGCTTTTTCTCTGTCGTGACCAACGGGGGGGTGACCGACCGCAAGGCGTTCAAGCCGGCAGGCGAGCCGTCCGTTTATCAGAATAACGTAACTTTCTCCCTTGGGTATTATTTCCGTAAATAATTGAGAATAAAATATGAAGATTGCACTTGTCGGATACGGGAAGATGGGGAAGACCATCGGGCGGATTGCACAGGAGAGGGGGCATGAGATTGTGTCCGTGATTGATGCGGATAATTTGGAGGATTTCGGCTTGGCGGCGTTCAAGAGTGCCGATGTGGCTATTGAGTTCACTGTGCCGGACACGGCTTTTGAGAATTATAGGAAGTGTTTCGAGGCGGGTGTGCCGGTGGTTTCGGGTACGACCGGATGGACGGCGCGTTTGGCGGAGGTCAGGGAGATTTGCGAGCGGGACGGGAAGACGTTCTTCTATACTTCCAATTTCAGCATTGGCGTGAATGTCTTTTTTGCCTTGAACAAGTATCTGGCGAAGATTATGAATGGCTTTCCGTCGTATGACGTGCGCATGACGGAGACGCACCATATCCACAAGTTGGATGCGCCGAGCGGTACGGCTATTTCGCTGGCTGAGGATTTGACACGGACGCTCGACCGCAAAGACCGTTGGGTGAAGGAGATTGCCGAGAGGGTAGGGGACGTTGCCATTCACGCCATCCGCGAGGGGGAAGTACCCGGTATCCATGAGATTATTTATGAATCGGAGGTTGATACGATTTCCATCAAGCATGACGCCAAGAGTCGCGAAGGCTTTGCGTTGGGAGCTGTGGTGGCTGCCGAGTTTACGGCGGGGAAAAAGGGGTTTCTGACAATGAGCGATCTGTTTACCTTTTAATAATAACAGGGCAGGATGAAGAAGTTTTCCAAGTCGCAGTGGATACGGTTCAGTATGTGGGCTGTGGTATATGTGTTGTTTGCCGTGTGGATGCAAAACCTGTGGCTGCTGGCGGGGTTGGCGGTGATTGCGGATGTGTTTCTGACCAAGTTTATCCCTTGGGGAGGGTGGAAGAAGAGCAAGAATGCGGCGGTGCGGAGTGTTATGGGGTGGGTGGATGATATAATGTTCGCTTTGGTTGCCGTTTACCTGATTAATCTGTTTGTCTTTCAGAACTATCAGATACCGAGTTCTTCGTTGGAGAAGTCGCTGCTGGTGGGGGATTATTTGTTTGTGAGCAAGATGAGCTACGGGCCGCGGGTGCCGAATACGCCGCTTTCCTTTCCGCTGGTGCAGAATACGCTGCCGGTGTTGGAATGTGATTCGTATTTGGACTGGCCGATGTGGGATTACAAGCGGGTGAAGGGCTTCGGGAAAGTGAAACGGAATGATATTGTGGTGTTCAACTTTCCTGCCGGGGATACGGTGGCACTGAAAAGGCAGAATCCGGACTATTATACCTCTGTGGCAGAGGCGGGACGGGCGGCTGTCTGGCTCGACAAAGCGCAATACGGCGATATTGTCTATCGTCCGGTGGACAAGCGGGAGAACTTTGTGAAACGTTGCATCGGTATGCCGGGCGACAGGCTGGAGGTAAGAGACAATCAAGTGTATATCAATGGCACGGCGGCGGAGAATCCTGAAAACATGCAGTTCAATTATTATGTGGAAACGAACGGGTCGATGCTTACGGAGGAACATTTCCGGCTGTTGGAAGTCAGCAGGGACGACCGCATGATGGTGTCCGGCGGGATGTACGGCAGCGGGACTCTGTCCTATTTGGGCTTTACTGCCAATGAGGCGGGCAAGTTTAACCCCGTTTATGCCCTGCCGCTGACGAAAAAGGCAGTGGCTGTGGCGGAAAAACTCCCGATTGTGACGAAGGTGATTATTCAGCCGGATGCCCTTTTCGGCAATACCTACTATCCGGTGGATTACAACACGGGATGGACGCGCGACAACTACGGGCCAATCTGGATACCCAAGAAGGGCGAAACCATCGAACTGAACGAGACCAACCTTGCCCTTTACCACCGTTGCATCCGCAATTACGAAAACAACACGCTGGAAGTGAAAGGCGGCACAGCCTATATCAACGGCGAAGCGGCGACTACTTTCACCTTCAAATACGACTACTACTGGATGATGGGCGACAACCGCCATAACAGTGCCGACAGCCGCTCGTGGGGCTTTGTGCCCGAAGACCATATCGTAGGGAAGCCTATCCTGATATGGCTGTCGCTGGACAAAGACCGCAGTCTGTTTGACGGCGGTATCCGGTGGGAACGGCTATTCCGCAAGGTTCATGCGGATTAAACAACATTCCCGACAATCGGAGTAGGCGGTTTTCAAGGTTTCCCAAGTGTGAGACAGTTGAATTCGACAATTTCAATCCGACAAACTCAGTCAGAGATAGCTTGTCTCTAGGCATTAAGTAACATTAAAAAAACAAACAAAATGGCTAAGTATTTAAGAACATCCGCGATTACATCAGAAGTCGAAGATTTAATTAGCAAAGCTAAAGGCCTGTTAGTCATCATTAGCCCATATCTCCAACTTTCAGACAAGGTAAGAGAACTGCTCGAAAACAAAGAAAGAGGGAAAATAGTGAAGGTGATAATTCTTTGCGGTAAAGAGAAACTTAAAACGGAAGAGTTAGAGTTTTTGCAAAACCTTAAATGTGTGAATCTTTACTTTTATAAAGATCTTCATGCGAAGTGTTATCTCAACGAAAAGAAAATGATTATTTCTTCTATGAATCTATATGAGTATTCTCAGAAGAACAATATAGAAATGGGTATTCTAATCGAAAAAGACATTGACGAGCAAATTTATGACGATGCATGGGATGACATTGAATCAATGTTGTATCATCGTGCTACAGACTATGAAGATATTGGAGTATCAAAAGGAGCTAATAAAGTAAAAACCGAACCATCAAAGCCATCCGCTGCAAAATCCGACACTAAAAAGAGCAAAGACAAACCAACAGGGTATTGCATAAGGACAGGCGTTGCTATTCCTTTTGATATTGAAAAACCATTGAGCTATGACGCATATAAACAATGGAATAAATATAAAGACCCTGACCGTCCTGAAAAGTATTGCCATTTTTCCGGTGAACTTTCAAACGGTGAAACAAGTGTAAGTCACCCCGTTCTTCGTAAGAATTGGAAGAAAGCCAAAGATATTTTCGACCTGTAATTACGCAACATCCGTTAATTGAGTTTACCCCTAACAGGGTTCTAAAACCCTGTTAGGGGTATGGAACTATATATATGTTACCTGTTTATCTGGCTACCGCCTACCTTGCCCCCGTTCAATATTACACCAAGCTCTTCCGCTTTGCAGATGTGCGCATAGAGACGTGTGAGAACTATCTCAAACAGACCTACCGCAACCGTTGCACCATTGCGGCAGCCAACGGCACCCTCTCCCTTTCCATTCCCATCGTCAAGCCCGACACGCCGAAGTGCCTGACAAAGGATATCCGCATTTCCGACCATGGCAACTGGCGGCATCTGCATTGGAACGCTCTTGTGTCCGCCTACAACCTAAGCCCTTTCTTTGAATATTATGAAGATGATTTTGCCCCCTTTTACCGCCGCCGTTACAACTTCCTGTTTGACTTCAACAACGAACTGCTGCAAACCGTCTGCCGCCTGCTCGACATGGAGCCGCGCATAAGTCTGACGGAAGAATACCGCCCCGACCTTCCCAACGACTTCCGCGAAACCATCCGCCCGAAGCATGAAGGGACGGATACTACATTCTTTCCCCAACCCTACCATCAAGTATTCCGCGACAAACACGGCTTTCTCCCCAACCTGAGCATTATTGATTTGCTGTTCAACATGGGGCCGGAGGCTGTCCTTATCCTGCGCGATTCTTACAGTTACAAATGAACCGCTAAGCCGCGCGGATGCCCATACGAGCCGCGCGGAGAAGTCAACGAGCTGCGCGGAGAAGTCAACGAGCCGTGCGGAGAAGTCAACGAGCCGTGCGGAGAAGTCAACGAGCCGTGCGAAGAAGTCAACGAGCCGCGCGGAGAAGTCAACGAGTCGCGTGGAGAAGTCAACAAGCCGCACGGAGAAGTCAACGAGCCGTGCGTCGGAGGCAAGGTGAAATTAGATGCGTTTGCTTGTCAGCAGTAGGATGCAAAGCCCTAACAAGCCGACAACCATATAGGCGTAGGTCATGTCGAAAGTCTGCGAGATGGCACCTATCAGCAACGGGGCAATCAGCGAGCCGATGAAACTGATGCTTGACAGGATGGTGAGGGCTATACCGACGGGAGTCTTGGATTTGGCTCCGACAAGGCTGTAAATGGTCGGCACCATGCAGGAAATGCCCAAGCCTACGAGCATGAAGCCGAGCGAGTTAATGATTACCTTGGCAGTCATCGCTTCAAACATATTGCCGAACAATGCCGAAACGAAAAAACCTGCGAAGATGAGGGCACCCGCCGTTTGCAGAACCCGCTGCTGACCCAAGCGGCGGTAGGCGTAGTTGGTCAGAAACCGTCCCGCCGTCATCATCACCATAAAGACAAGGAAGCCGATTTGCAGGGACTTGGGAGCTTGAAGGACAGACTCAAAGTAAATGCCGCTCCAGTCGAACATGGCACTTTCCACAATCAGGGCGAACAGTCCGATAACTCCCAGTTTCAGTAAAAGCGGTTCCGGCTTGCGGAAAGAGACTTTCTCTTTGGCTGCCGTTTCTTCCGGCTCAACGTCCTCCTGCAAATATTTACGGCTTATACTAATAATGAGGCAGATAATCAGTGCGACAAGCGTGAAATGCCAGAAGGGAGGCGTGTCCGTTACGATCATCACAAAGCCGATCAAGGCTCCCAGACAGGCGGCAAGACTCCATCCCCCGTGGAAAGAAGCCATGATAGTGCGACCGTAGAGCCGCTCGATGCCGATACCCTGCGTATTGAGCGAAATATCGCAAAGGTTCCAAAACACACCGAAGCCAAACAGGCAGGAGCCTAATGCGTAAACGTTTTGCGCCAAACCGATGGAAAACAGAGAAAGGGCATAGCCCAAAATGCTTACCTGCACCATAATGCGGCTGCCCGATTTGGACACAAGCCAACCGGCAAGCGGGATGGCAACAAACTTGCCGACAGGTATCAGGAAAAGCAGCAATCCCCAACTGAAAGCGTAGTCGATGGAAAAGAGGGCTTTAATATCCGGTATGCGGCTTGCCCAAGTTGAAAAGCATAGTCCTTGGGCAAGGTAGAAGGAGAGGACAGCGAAGCGTATGCGGGTTTTCGGGTAGTTTGCCTGGCGGGCGGTTGTCATGGGGTAGGAGAGGGGTTATAGTTCCGGCAGGGTTTGTTGTGCCGTGTTCATGCAGTGGAGTACGTCTTCTTTGCCGGCGCAGAAAGGACCGGAGGCTTGTATTTTGATGGTAGCCATAGCGGCGGCGAAACGTCCTGCCTCTTCGATGCCTGCCCCTTTGACCCGTTGGTAGAGGTAGCCGCATACGTAGGTGTCGCCGCAACCGGTGGCGTCTGTTACTTCTGCGGGGATAAAGGCGGGGATTCGGTAAAAGGTGCTTCCGTCGTAGATGACGGAACCCATGCTTCCGAGCGTTATCAATACTTCTTTCACGCCCCAATCATACAGCCGTTTAGCGGCGGAAGGAATGTCGGTATATCCGGTCAGCACTTCCATTTCGTGCTCGTTGGCTTTGAGGAAGTGAATATGTTTCAAGGCTTCTTCTTTGCCGTCCCAATCAACGGCGTGGACGTTCTGATCGCGCACTTCGCGCAGGAAGCCTTGCGAGTCGGCGGAGAGGAGGCTTTTCCCTGCCAGATACCTGATAATATCTAAGGAGAAATCATCGGCAAGCAGACTGCCCAAGTGGATAATCTTGGCTTCCGTGTTGGCGGCTTTCAGGGATTCCGTTGTGAACGGGTCAGCTTTGGTCAGCACGCGCTGGGTGCGGTTGTCCTGATTTTCCCCGTAGGTGTTTTCAAAATAGACGGAGTGCTTGCTGGGCATGACCGCCATTTCGATACCTTCGGCACGGAGTTCCTCCGCCGCTTTCATTCCGGACGCGCCGACGGCTGTCACCAGCGCATAATCAACATCATCGAAACGGTTTATGCCACGGGAGAAATAATAAGCGGTACCGCCAGGCATATAGACGGTATTCTGGGGCGTGATCACCTTGTCCAAGGTGATATGCCCGATGCAGCAAAGTTCATGTACTTTCATATATGTCAGAATAAAAACGCGCAAAAGTATGAAATAATCGTTTATATTTTATTTTTGCCAGCTTTTTACCCCGTAAATGAATTGTTTCTGCTAATCAGTTATAAATGAATAAAGAAAGAGGGGGAGGTGCCGAGGATAAGTATATATTCTAAAATATGGTAAAATGCAAATGAAGGATTTCATTTATAATCTGATTTTCAGTCAGAGGAAATCACTAACTATTGAAAGGGAAACAGCTGGTAAAACGCCTGTTTCCTTTACGGCTTTTATGAGGAGGGAAATCATGCAAAGCAGTATGAAAGATTCCACCTTGAAAAATCATCTTTCCACGTTGCGCATATTGGGACAGTACCGTCCGAACGTTGCCGTTCAGGAGATTACATTTAGTTTCCTCTGCGATTTCGAGCATTTCCTTTCCCGTCAGAATTATCATTGCAACACCATAGCCAAGCACATGAAGCACGTGAAGCGGTATGTCAATCTCGCTATCAACAAGGATTTATTCGATGTGTCGCAGTATCCTTTCCGCCGGTACAAGATCAAGCATCAGGATACAACGCGGGCACACCTGACGCCTGAGGAATTGCAGAAGCTGGAGGAAATGGTTTTGCCGAAGACGGGGACACTGAAGAAATGCCGCGATATGTTCCTGTTCAGCTGTTATACGGGGCTTCGGTTTTCCGATGTGGTGAGGCTGACAAATGATAATTTTACACTGATAGACAATAAAATCTGGCTGATTTATTCTTCCATGAAAACAAACATCAATGTCCGCCTGCCCCTGTCTCTCCTGTTTGAGGGGAGGGCTATTCCCATCTACCGGAAGTATCGGGAAAACGTGGATACGCTGTTTGGCGTGGCTTCCCATGCCAATTCAAACATTAACAAACAGCTGAAACAGCTTTCCACAATAGCTGTGCTGGAAAAAGACATCACCTTCCACACGGCACGCCATACGACCGCCACGCTGCTGCTTTACAACGGTGCCAACATCACTACCGTGCAAAAACTGCTGGGGCATAAAAGCGTACAGACGACAGAGATATACAGTAATATAATGGATATGACAATTGTACGGGATTTGGAGAAGATACGGATAAAGAAAAAGAAAAAAGAGTTTGACCTGACAGCCTGATATAAAGAAAAGATTACATTTGCGCCGCATTAAAAGAAAGCAATAAAGGTGGATAAAATAAGCTATGCACTCGGTCTGAGCATCGGGAACAATTTTCTAAATTCAGGTATCAAGGAGTTGGAAATAAGCGACTTTTCCAAAGCGGTGGAAGATGTCCTGAAAGGAAATGAGCCGGCGGTTGGCTATGAGGATGCCAAGCAGTTGCTCAATGATTTTTTCGTGAAGCTCCAATCGGACAAGTTGGAAATCAATAAAAAAGCAGGCGAAGAGTTTTTACGTATCAACAGGCATAAAGCCGGTGTGACGGAATTGCCCGGCGGTCTGCAATACGAGATATTAAGGAAAGGAAACGGTGCACTTCCTACTACATCGGATTCCGTGAAGTGCCACTATCACGGGACACTGATTGACGGGACGGTGTTCGACAGCTCCGTACAGCGCGGGCAGCCTGCCGTGTTCGGCGTGTCGCAGGTAATAGCCGGCTGGACAACAGCCCTTCAACTGATGCCGGTCGGTTCCAAATGGCGACTTTTCATTCCCTCAAATCTGGCTTACGGCGAACGCGGTGCAGGAGAAAGCATTGAACCAAACTCCACGCTGGTCTTTGAAGTGGAACTATTGGATATAGTGAAATAAGAAACATATTAAAAGTAAAGAATGAAAATGAGAAAATTGAATTATGTGCTTGTTGCGGCTTTCGTTGCCGTAAATATTTTTTCCTCTTCCTGTCAATCGAGGAAAAGCGTCAATCTGAAAACCGGTGCGGACAGTGCGGCGTATGCCATCGGCATCCTGAACGGTGAAGGATTCAAGCAGAACATGTCGACCATTCCGGGCGACCCCATCAATCCGGAAATCCTGCTGGCAGCCTTTGAAGCGGCACTGAAAGGAGATACGGGAAGCTACAAGATAAAAACCTCAGAAGCACAAGAATTTATGCAGACGTATTTTACGGAAGCACAAAGCCGCGAATCCAGTAAAACCAAAGAAGAAGGCGATAAGTTCCTCGAAGAAAATAAAACAAAGGCAGATGTAATCACAACCGAGAGCGGCTTGCAATATCAGGTATTGACCGAAGGGACGGGCGTAAAGCCGGCTGCCGAAGATCAGGTGCGGGTTCACTATACGGGTACTTTGCTTGACGGCACCGTATTCGACAGCTCCGTTGAACGCGGCGAACCGGCTGTTTTCGGCGTTTCCCAAGTCATCAAAGGCTGGCAGGAAGGCTTGCAAATCATGCCCGTAGGGTCTAAATACATCTTCTGGATACCTTCCGATTTGGCTTACGGCGACCGCGGTGCAGGCGGGGACATTAAGCCGGGCAGCACATTGAAATTTGAAGTGGAACTCTTGGAGATTGTCAAGGAATAAGCGGATAACCTTTCCACAATCTGTATAGCAAGCAAGCCGGATAAATGATACCGCAAGGTACGTTTATCTGGCTTTTTAATATCCCTACCTGTTTTTTCCTTTCAAAATGCTATCTATTCCAAAATATACCTGTACTTTTGATACGAAAACAGAAAGCTAACAAACAAAGTTCACAACAATGGATACAGCGGAGAAAATAGACAAGTTAGACAGGCGGATATTGAGTATTATATCCAAGAATGCGAGGATACCCTTCAAAGATGTAGCGGACGACTGCGGCGTGTCGCGTGCAGCCATTCATCAGCGCGTGCAGCGTATGGTTGAGATGGGTGTCGTCATCGGTTCGGGCTTTCATGTTAACCCGACATTGCTGGGGTATAAAACGTGTACCTATATCGGAGTGAAGCTGGAGCGCGGCTCAATGTATAAGGATGTCGTTCCCGAATTTGAGAAGATACCGGAGATTGTGGAATGTCATTTTACCACCGGACCCTACACCATGCTCGTCAAGCTCTATGCCCGCGACAATGAGCACCTGATGGAACTCCTGAACACGAAAATACAGGAGATTGAAGGCGTAATGGCTACCGAAACGCTGATCTCCCTCCGCCAAAGCCTGAATCGGGTGATACCGGTGGAACGGTTGAACTTGGGATGATGCAGGTAACGGTACGGCAACCAAGCATCACCGGAAAACAATATCCCGTATAACCTCCGCCCCTGCTCGCTCATTCAGGCTCTGCACAAGCCTTTCACGGCTAAGAGACAGTTCGTTGCGAAGGACTGAGGAAGAGAGGGACACATACAGCACCTTGTTTCGTACATAGACGTTCTGCGTATAACGCATTATCATGGGACCAAGTACTTCCTGCCAAGCATGCGTAATACGGGTTTCGAGCAGTTTGTCATTGAGTGTCTTGTGCTCTTTCAGAAACTCCTGAATGGCTTGACCGATGGTCTGGATGTCTGTGCGTTTCATGGCTTATTGATTGGGGAGAGGCGTTGTCTCGCCTTGTTCTACTTTGAAAAGGGTATAGTCGTGGTGCGCAGAGGCAAGGATTTCGTCAAGGTGCTTGCGGTTGGTGTCGGTAATGAATATCTGCCCGAAGCCGATGCCGCCAATCAGCCGTATGATTTCAGCCACGCGCTCGGCATCCAGCTTGTCGAAGATGTCGTCCAGCAGCAGTATGGGAGTCGTTGAGCCTTTGCCGGCAAGGAAAGCGAATTGGGCAAGTTTCAATGCGATAAGATAAGTTTTGCTCTGTCCCTGTGAGCCGGTGCGCCGTATCAGGCTGTTGTCAAGGGTCATTTCCAACTCGTCTTTATGAATGCCGGCAGAGGTATAGCCAAGCAGGCGGTCGTGCTCGCGATTGGCAAACAGTATGTCGGATAAGACAGCATCCGATAATTGTGACATATAGCCCAAGCCTACCTGTTCCGAAGAGCGGCAAATGGTTTGATAATAGCTGTTGAAAACGGGGATAAACTCTTCCACCAGCCGCTGCCGCCCCTCGAATATCTGCTGCCCGTAGCTGTCAAGCTGCATTTCCAGCACATCGTAAAGGGAGTCATCCGTTGATTGGTTCTTCAACAAAGCGTTCCGCTGAAGCAATGCCTTGTTGTAATGGATAAGGGCAAGCAGGTACTGCCTGTCGTGCTGCGAAAGAATGAGGTCGAGGAAACGCCGCCGCTCCTCACTGCCGCCCTGTATCAGCACTGCATCGGTAGGCGACACCATCACCAGCGGCAACAGCCCGATATGTTCGGACAGCTTTTCATACTCCTTCTTGTTGCGCTTGAACTGCTTCCGCCGCCGGCGGTGGAAAGCACAGAAGACCTCTTCCTTCCTTTCCCCGATCGCATATTCCCCCTGAATGACACAGAGTTCCTCCCCGTTCCTAATCAGCTGGGTATCGGACGTATGCAGATGGCTTTTGCAGAATGACAGGTAGTAAATGGCATCCAGCAAGTTCGTCTTGCCCATCCCGTTATTACCGAAAAAGCAGTTCATACGCGGGGAGAAAGACAGTTCCGCCTGCGGAATATTCTTGTAGTGAAGGATGGACAGCTTGTTCAGTATCATCGGCTTGCGGTGTATGCTTTACCGGATGACAATTTGGCAGTTGTCCAGACTTTCGATGATGGCGAGGCTCTCTATACGTATGCCTTTTTCGAGCAGTGCGTCCCGTCCCTGCTGAAAAGCCTTTTCGATGATAAAGCCCATGCCGGCGATGGTAGCTCCGGATTGGGCGGCAAGGTCAATGATGCCGGTGGCAGCATTGCCGTAGGCAAGGAAGTCATCAATGAAAAGGATACGGTCGGACGGAGTGAGGAAGTTGTTGCTGATGCAGACTGTATAGTCGCGGTCTTTGGTAAAGGAATGCACGGTGGAAGTGAGCATGTTCTCCATTGTTTTGGGCTGTTTCTTCTTGATGAAAACCACCGGCTGTTGCATGATATAGCCCACAAAGATAGCCGGAGCGATGCCGCTTGCCTCAATCGTGACAATCTTGTTTATGCCGGCATCCTTGAACAGAGAGGCAAATTCTTCACCGATGCGGAACATCAGTTGGGGATCCATCTGGTGGTTGATGAAGCTGTCCACCTTCAATATGCCGCCGGGGTAGCATCTGCCGTCTTGCAGAATGCGTTGTTTCAATAGTTCCATATTTATTCATTGATGTTTGCAGATGCCCCGAAAGGGGCAAAAGATTTCAGCCCCACATGCAGCGTAGCGGAATGTGGGGTTAAAAATGAAGCCAATAAGGAAGTCCTGAAAGGACGACCGAATATATATTGCATTGTAAACCATCATTTGTAGTTTGTATCGTTCTTTATGAACTCCCTTAATGGTATCGTCTTTATGACCCCACATTCCGCTTCGCTGCATGTGGGGCTGAAATCCCTTGCCCTTTCAGGGCATCACATCTATTTTGCTGTATATAACTTTCATTTG
>LBCX01000396.1 GCA_001657575.1 Bacteroidales bacterium Barb4 | reverse complement strand
GCGGCTGTCGGTGCCAGCTATTTGCATCCGGGCAGAGATTTGCTGGTGATTGATGCGGGAACGGCGATAACGTTTGAGCTGATTGAGGCATCCGGCTTGTATGTGGGGGGTAATATCTCTCCCGGTCTGACAACGCGGTTCAAGGCGTTGAACTTCTACACGAAGCGGTTGCCGCTGGTGACCGAGCAGGAGGATGTTCCGCTGATCGGCAGGCATACGGAGGAAGCTGTGCGGGCGGGCGTGGTAAACGGTATGATATATGAGATAAGGGGTTATATGGAAACCTTGCGGGAAAGGTATCCCGACCTTCTGGTTTTTTTAACCGGCGGTCATTCGTTTTATTTTGAAAGACGCTTAAAAAAGCACACTTTTGCCGGTCTTTATGCGGATATTAATTTAGTGTTGACGGGATTAAATAGAATCTTAGAGTATAATGTTGAAAATTAACAGGATTGGCTTTCTTTCGGGCATCCTTGTTGCCGCTTGTTTGTTGTTTCCGGCTTTCCTGCCGGATATGTTCCAGAGTTCATTGCGGGCGCAAAACAACACCAATTCGCCGTACACGCGGTTTGGCTTCGGGGAGTTGAGCGACCGTTCCTTTGCGGGCGGACGGGCGATGGGAGGCATCGGCATCGGGCTGAGGTCGCCCAAGCAGGTCAATCCGTTGAATCCCGCTTCCTATACGGCGATGGATTCGCTGACGTTTATCTTTGATTTCGGGGCGCACGCCCAGCTGTCGTGGTTTGACGACGGAAACAATAAGCAGCGGAATACGAACGGAAATGTGGAATATATGGCGATGCAGTTCCCTATTTCACGGCGCATGGCGGTCAGCATCGGGCTGCTGCCCTATTCGCACGTCGGATACAGGTTTGGCGGGGAGAAGACGGAGGACGGGCTGGCGTATGCCGAGAACTTTATAGGGTCGGGCGGAGTGTCCGAAGTATATGGAGGGCTGTCGGCGGATTTATGGAGGAAGCGTCTGGCGGTGGGAGTTAATGCCGGATATTTGTTCGGGAATATGGATCATCAGCGCAATGTCAGTTTTGGAACGGGCAATGCAAAAAATCTGGTTAATACACAGCATATAGAGGTGCGCGACCTGAAACTGGATTTCGGTGCGCAATACACGCATCCGCTGAGCAAGACCGACCGTCTGACCTTCGGTGCCGTTTATTCTCCCGCCAAGGAATTGAATACGTCCTCGTATGACCAGCTTCAGGTAGGAGCGAACACGACAGGAGGCTATACGGAGGCGGATACGCTGGTGGGGCAACGCTTTGATTTGCCTGCTTCGTATGGTTTCGGGCTGTCGTTCATGCGGGACAACAAGCTGACCGTCGGGGCGGATTTCCTGTATGAAGAATGGAGCAAGGCGCAGTTTTTTGGCAAAAGTGATTCTTTTCAAGACCGTATGCGCTTGGCTGCCGGCGCGGAATATACACCGGATTATGCGAGTCGCGGCTATTTCAAGCGGGTAAGGTATCGCGCGGGATTGCACTACGGCAACTCCTATACAAACATAAACATGACAGACAACAACGAGGTGCGAAGCAGGTACGGCTATGCGGAATACGGCGCAAGCCTTGGTTTCGGCTTCCCGCTCAGGACGGGTTATTCCACAGACGACAACCGTTCTTTTATAAACATCGCGTTTGAGTATGTAAAGGTAAAACCGGAAATGCGGGCGATGATAGATGAACAATATCTCCGGTTTACTCTGAACTTCACGTTTAACGAAATGTGGTTCTATAAACTGAAAATGAAGTAGGAAATAATAGCAGTTACTGATGTAACGCAGATGCCCCGAAGGGGCAAAAGATTTCAGGGCACTTGAGAACCCCTAACAGGGTTTCAAACCCTGTTAGGGGTTGCATCGGGGCGACCGCGTAATATCTTCCGCCTGTTTCCCATGT
>LBCX01000099.1 GCA_001657575.1 Bacteroidales bacterium Barb4 | reverse complement strand
GCGTATCGTGTGCCGCGAGATGGGGCTGGGGTCAACGTCCATTTGCAGTGCTCTGCTGCACGATGTGGTGGAGGATACGGACTTTACAACGGAAGACATCGAGAATCTGTTTGATGCCAAGATTGCGCGGATTGTGGACGGGCTGACCAAAATATCGGGCGGTATCTTTGCCGAACAGGCTTCGTTGCAGGCGGAGAACTTCCGCAAGCTGCTGCTGACGATGAACTACGACATCCGCGTCATCCTTGTTAAAATGGCAGACCGCCTGCACAATATGCGCACGCTGGGTTCGATGCTCCCCGCCAAGCAGTACAAGATTGCGGGGGAAACCATCTACCTTTATGCCCCTTTGGCGCACCGCCTGGGGCTTTTTGCTGTCAAGACGGAGCTGGAAGACCTCAGTTTCAAGTACGAGCATTTCGAGGAATACGACCTTATCAGCCGGAAGCTCAGCGATTCGGAGGGAAAGCGCAACGAGCTGTTCGAGCATTTCCGCCTGCCGATTGACCGGCAGCTCAAGGAGATGGGAATGGATTACGAGATGAAGGCGCGCGTCAAGTCGGTCTATTCCATTTACAGCAAAATGGAGAGCAAGGGGATTACGCTCGACGATATTTATGACATCTATGCCGTCCGCATCATTTTTGAACCCTTGCCCGGCGTGGACGAGAAGAAACAGTGCTGGGACATCTACTCCACCATCACCGATATTTACCGCATCAACCCGGAGCGTATCCGCGACTGGGTGAGCCATCCCAGGGCTAACGGCTATCAAGCCCTGCATCTCACCGTCATGGGGCCCGACGGGGAATGGGTGGAGATACAGGTGCGCAGCCGCCGCATGGACGATATTGCCGAAAGAGGGTACGCCGCCCATTGGAAATACAAGGACAGCTCGTCGGATGAAAACACCGAGCTGGACAAGTGGGTGCAGACCATCACCGAGATTCTCGAAAGCCCTACGCCGAGTGCCTTGGACTTTCTCGACAACATCAAGCTCAATCTCTACGCAACCGAAATATTCGTTTTCACCCCGAAAGGCGACCTCAAAACGCTTCCCCAAAACGCTACCGCTCTGGACTTCGCCTACAGCCTGCATACGAACATCGGCAATACCTGCATCGGTGCCAAAGTGAACCACCGGCTCGTGCCGCTGAGTCACCCCCTGCACAGCGGCGATCAGGTGGAGATACTGACTTCCCGCGCACACGGGCCTCAGGTGGAGTGGCTGGGCTATGTCACCACCGCCCGCGCCCATTCCAAGATTGACAGCTTTCTCAAAAGGCTGCGCAAGGAAGCTGCCCGCGCTGGAGAAGAAAAGGTGCTTGCCGCCATGAAGCGCAACGAGATGGAACCTACCGCCCTCAACATGGAGAACCTCGCCGTTTATCACGGTTTCCCCAAGCGGGAGGACTTTTTCTATGCCGTCGAGAAGGCGGACGTGGTGTTGCCCGACAACCTCAAGAAGTTTTTGAAGGAAAAGACCAACAGCAGCTTCTTCAAATACATCAAACGGACGTTCCGCGTAAGCGACAGCAGCAAAATCAAGCTGCCGGAGGCGGAAGCGGAAGCGGCGGCGGCAGAATCCGGCGGGGAGGCATCGCCGAAAATAGACAAGTCCAAGCCCTATCTCCTCAAAGATGAGGGCTTTGTGCGGAACTATTTCATTGCCGATTGCTGCAAGCCCATTCCGGGCGATGAATCGCTGGGCTTTGTGAATGACAAGAAAGAGGTGGTTGTTCACAAACGTTCCTGCCCCATTGCGACACGACTGAAAAGCAGTTTCGGCGAGCGCATCCTGGACACGCGCTGGAGCAATCACGTCACCTCCTTTGACGCTACGCTCCAATTAAAGGGCATTGATGCAATCGGTGTACTCTACACTATCACAAAGACCATCTCGGCATACAATGTCAGTATCCAACGCCTTCTTATGGAAAGCAAAGACGGCATCTTTGAAGGAAAAATAAAGATGCAGGTGCACGATGTGGAAGACATACAGCGGATGTGCATCGCTCTCTCCAAAATCGAACAGGTTCAGTCCGTTGGGCGCGTAGCAGATTGACAGACAATGGATACACTCCGTTCTATCCGATTGATAAACCACCGTCTTTCCGGTGCAACAAAGCGGCAAACGCCCGGTGACATTGTTGCACAAATGGGAGCCATGCAGGCGCAGGATTACACAATGGCGAAATGGGGCGTAGGCATACGTCTGCCGGGAAGCACGAACAGGGAAGTGGAAGACGCTTTCAATCGGGGCGATATTCTCCGCACTCATGTTCTGCGCCCGACCTGGCATTTCGTTTCCCCCGCAAATATCCGTTGGATGCTGTCGTTGTCCGCCGGAAGAATCCAATCCTCCGCCCGGTCAAGAGACCGCGAACTGGAAATCACCGAAGAGCTTTACAGTAAAACCAACCGCCTCATCCAAAAAGCATTGGAAGGAAATAAACACCTCACGCGGGAAACTCTGGAAAGGGAATTGGAGCAGGCGGGGATTAAGGGCGGCTCTTCCCGCATGGTGCATTTTATGATGCGGGCGGAAACGGAGGGCATCGTGTGCAGCGGTGCCCTGCAAGGGAAATCCCATACGTATGCCTTGCTGGAAGAAAGAGTGCCGCAAGCCGCACCCTTGCATAAGGAGGAGGCTTTGGCTAAACTCGTCCGGCTTTATTTCACGAGTCACGGGCCTGCGGCATTGCCGGACTTCGTCTGGTGGTCGGGCTTGTCGCAGACAGAAGCAAGAATTGGCTTGGAAGCCGTAAGTTCCGACCTTGTCGCAGAAAGAATCAACGGACAAACCTATTACCACGCAGCAAGCGGCAACATTCCCGCTTCCACTTGCTCCGCTTGCCTGCTGCCAGCCTTCGACGAATACATCATCAGTTACAAAGACCGCCAAGCCGTCCTGCCCTCCGAACATCACGCCAAAGCCGTTTCAAGCAACGGCATTTTCCGCCCGACCATCATCGTAAACGGGCAGGTTGCGGGATTGTGGAAAAAAGCAGCAAGCAAAAACACCCCTGTCCTCTTAAACTTCTTTGAACAGCCGGACGCTTCCGCAGAAGAGAGCGTACACAAAGCGGTTGATGCGTTTATGGCATTTCAGAGATAAATAATGTGAGTTCTTATTGAACTGACTGCATAAGTAAGTGTTTTATTAACCTAAATGTACAGCAAATGAATGAGTTGAAGAAGATTGGCGGATTGATCGTTACAACATGTCTGGCAACAGGGATGTGGTTGATTGCCGGGGACGTTTCGGCGTCCGTGCGTTCCGAAGGGATGCAAGTTAGCCCGCAAACGGTGAGAGTTACGGGTACGGTGGTTGATCAGGTGTCCGGCGAGCCGGTTGTCGGTGCCAACGTCTTGGTGAAGGGGACGACTACGGGGGAAGTGACCGATTTCAACGGTAAGTTTTCTTTGGAGGCTCCAAGCGGGGCTGTGTTGGCGGTGTCCTATATCGGCTATCTGGGGTTGGAAGTGCAGGCTTCCTCTTCGCCGATGACGATACGCATCAAGGAGGATACGCAAGCGTTGGAAGAGGTCGTTGTGGTCGGTTACAGCGTGCAGCGCAGGGAGAGCCTGACGGGTTCCTTACAGACGCTGAAGAATGAGAAGATTGTGACTGCTTCCAATCCTTCGGTGGAAAACATGCTGTCGGGCAAGGCTCCGGGCGTGTATGTGGCTCCGGGCAACGGACAGCCGGGTTCGAGGGGTAGCATTATCATTCGCGGGAAGTCGTCCATCAACGGGGTTACCTCGCCGCTGTGGGTGATTGACGGCGTGATTGTCGGCACAGCCTCCAACTTTACGCTGAACCCGAATGATATTGAGACGATGACCATCCTGAAAGATGCCGCTTCTACGGCTATCTACGGCTCGCAGGGGGCAAACGGGGTGATTGTGGTGACTACCAAACGGGCAGGCAGCGATAAGCTGACGGTCAATGTTTCCGCCAAGTTCGGAGTGAATAACTTGGACAACGGAAATCTGGCTGTGATGAACGGAGCCGAATTGTACGACTATTATAAAGCGGCAGAAGGAACGCCTAACTTCAAGCATTGGGGCGAACCCTTGCGCAACCAAAACTACAGCTGGTGGGACTTGGCTACTCAAACGGGCGTGGCACAGGATTACAACGTATCCGTTTCGGGCGGCAGCGAAAAGGTGAAGTCCTACTTCTCTCTCGGTTATTACGATGAAGAAGGTGCCGTGCGCGGATACGATTTCAGCCGTTACAGTTTCCGTTACCGGACAGAGTACAAGCCGCTCGACTGGCTGACGGTGAAGCCGATGATCACCGGTTCAAGGCGCAGCGTGGAAGATGCGCAGTATTCCGTTACAGCCATGTATTCCAACCTGCCTTGGGACAGTCCCTATCTGGAAGACGGCACGCCTACCCCGCACCGCTCGGCTACTTGGAACAACAGCAACTCTACGAACTATCTGTACGACTTGCAGTGGAACCATTCCGCCAACACCCGTTATTCCTTTATGGGGAACTTCGACTTTGATGTCCGCCTGACCCAATGGCTGACTTTCGCATCTGTGAACAACTATACATGGGACAGTTACGAATCCAACGCTTACACCGACCCCCGCTCGGATTCCGGCTCAGGCGTGCAGGGACGTTTGGAAGAGTTTAACGCCAAGACCGAACGCCGCTATACCAACCAGCTGCTCCGCTTCAACAAGGACTTTGGCAAGCACTCAATTAGTGCGCTGGCTGCCTACGAATACAGCGATTATAAATACAAGGAAGTGAACGCCATCGGTACGGGCTTCGTGCCCGGCTTTGCCGTGCTGGACGTGACCGCCAAACCGGAAAAGACATCGGGATACATCAACGAGTCAGCCATACAGTCCTGTCTTTTCAATGCCAATTATGCTTTCGACAACAAGTATCTGGCGCAGGTATCCGCCCGTCGCGACGGTGCATCCAACTTCGGCGACAATGCCAAGTACGGTAATTTCTTCTCCCTCAGCGGCGGTTGGAATATTCACCGCGAAGCGTTCTTTCAGGCTGATTGGGTGGATGCGCTGAAATTGCGCCTGTCTTACGGTTCGGTGGGCAACCGTCCGAGTTCGCTCTATCCTCAGTACGACCTTTACAGCCTTTCCGGAAGCTACAATGAAGTGCCCGGCGCGCTGATTTCGCAAATAGGCAACAAGGATTTGACATGGGAAAAGACCTATACGCTGGGTGTCGGCGTGGATTTCAGCTTCATGGAACGCTTCCGCGTAAACCTTGACTATTACAGCAAATATACCGACAACATCCTTTTCAACATACCCATATCCGGCATTACCGGCGTGACAAGCATTTGGCGGAACGTGGGCGAATTGGAAAACAACGGCTTTGAAGTCACCTTGGGAGCGGATATTATCCAAACAAAGGACTGGAACTGGAGTGCAGACTTCAACCTTGGGCTGAACCGCAACAAAGTAAAGTCCCTGTATGAAGGTGCAAAAGAGATTATCAATACTAATATTGGAGGTCCCGCCGGCAGTATCAGCCGCATACTCAAACCGGGCTACAGCAGCGATACTTGGTACACCCGCGAATGGGCAGGCGTGAACGCCGAAACCGGTGCTCCGCAATGGTACGCCACCGATGCAAACGGTGCCCGCGTGGTTACGGAAAACTATGCGGCAGCCGATGAAGTGATGTGTGGTGCTTATACCCCCGACTTCTACGGCGGTTTTTCCACCTCGCTTGCCTGGAAACAGATTGACCTGAACGTCGTATTCGGCTATTCCGTAGGCGGAACGATTTACAACTATTCCCGTCAGGAATACGATTCCGACGGTACTTATACCGACCGCAACCAGATGAAGATGCGAAGCGACTGGAGCCGCTGGCAGAAGCCGGGCGACATAGCCACACATCCGAAGCTGGTGTTTGAGAATAAGTCCGGTTCACAAAAGGTGTCCTCCCGTTACTTGGAAGATGCCGGCTATTTCAAACTGCGCAGCCTGTCGGTCGGTTATAACCTGCCCTTGCCGAACTGGAAGATTCAGAACCTGCGGTTGTCTTTCACCGCCGAAAACCTCTTTACCATTACGGACTATTCGGGTGTGGATCCTGAAATACCCGTGCAGAACGACGGTTCGGTGCGGGGTGTGACGGGTGCCGCCAACTACCCCATTACCCGTAAGTTTATGTTTGGTATCAATGTTACATTATAAGAATCAGCGGATATGAAAAAGATATTAACAATGATAGTTGCCGTCGCTTGCATGTTTACGGCTTGCGACATAGAAAGATTGCCCAACAGTTCAATGGCTGCCGAAACGGTGATAGCAGACCCCGATGCTTCGCTGGATGCCTTGCTCAACGGCGTGTATGCGCAAATGAAAGACTGGTCGGACGTGATGCACCGTTGCGGTGAGTATGCCGGCGACAATATCGTGATTCGCGGCTCGTCCACCGATGCCTTCTACGAGTTCATCTCCTATTCCCGCACGCCGAACAACTACCGGTTGCAGAGTTTTTGGGACAACAGCTACAAGGCGATTGCCCAAACGTCCAATATCATCAAAATGATGCCACCCGAAGGCAATACCCCTGAGATTGACAACAAGTTGGGGGAATGTTACTTCATGCGCGGCTTGATGTATTTCTACCTCTGCCGTGCCTACGGTCGCCCGTACTATCAGAACCCCGAAAGCAACAGGGGTGTGCCCATTGAAAACGGTACGCCGGATGATCTGTTCAATATGCAACTGTCCGACCGTGCCTCCGTAAAGGAAACCTACGAACAAGCTGTCAGCGACTTGAAGGCGGCGGCGGACTTGCTGACCGTCAACAACGGGCCTGCTTACGCTTCCCAAGAAGCCGCTTGGGCGTTGCTTTCCCGCATCTATCTTTATATGAGTGGAACATGGGACAGCCCGAATGCCGAATATGCCCGCCTGTCTGTTGAATATGCCGACAAGGTGATTGCTTCGGGAACATACACGCTGCTGGAGCGCAACGCTTTTATGAAATACAACACCTTTACGCCGGATAACAACAGCGAATCCATCTTTGTGGTGCAACGGGTAGCTTCCGAGTTTTCGGGCTACGACCACTATTACGGTATCGGCGGCATGTACGGCAACATCGGCGGTATGGGCTGGGGCGAAATGTACGCAAGTGCCAAACACATCGCCCTGCTGGACGAAACCGGTCGCAACGACTGGCGAAACAATAAGATTGTAGATGCCCGCGCCGCCTTCATTGAACCGCAGTACGCAGAAAAGGAACAGCCGGTATTCCGTTTCATCAAAAAGGTGTATAATGCCGACAAGGTGCAAACCAACTTCAATTACGTACAAGCTAATGTAACCGTCAATGGCAATACGGCAACCTGCACGGAAGTAATCGGTGAAAAGTCCACCGCTTATACATTAACCCCTGTGGATACCGAACAGGGCATCTGGTCAATCAAGTACGAAGACGGCGAAACCTACACCGGCTATATCGACCAGTACATCTCGCTGAACCGCGTCTATCCGATGTTCTACATCGTGAAATGTTCGCGCGAAGGGGAAGAATCGCACCTGCATTCCCCCGTCATCACCCGCCTTGCCGAAATGTACCTCAACAAAGCGGAAGCCGCCGCCAAAACGGGCGACTATGCCACTGCACGGGAAGCCTTGAACATCGTCCGCGAACGCTCCCTGCCGGGCAAAGGCTACGCCGCCCTGACAGCAGCCAACGCCGAAACGCTGATCGAAAAGGAACGCACCCTCGAACTGGCTTTCCAAGCCGAACGCAGCTACGATGTATATCGCAACGGTCGCTCGCTGACCCGCCAATACCCGGGCCCGCACAATGCCATGGAAGAAGTGCAGCCTACCGACTTCCGCGTGGTCTATTTCATTCCGCAGAATGCCATCAATTCCTATTCCGGCACGCTGACGCAAAACCCGATATCCAATTAACAGCAACTACTGTACAGTTTCGTACCACGCAACTGTACGGTTGCTGACCCCGCAACTGTACGATTGCCGACCCTGCAACTGTACGGTTGCTGACCCTGCAACTGTACGATTGCCGACCCTGCAACTGTACGGTTGCTGACCCTGCAACTGTACGGTTGCTGACCCTGCAACTGTACGGTTGCTGACCTCGCAACTGTACGATTGCCGACCTCGCAACTGTACGATTGCTGACCCTGCAACTGTACAGATTTTCAATTCTCGTTGTATCTTTGCCCGCTTTTATAAACCGTACAGAGATATGACCTTTGAAATACAGCACAGCGATCCGCAATCGAAGGCACGGGCGGGCTTGATTACAACCGGACACGGGGTAATTGAGACGCCCGTCTTTATGCCCGTCGGTACGCAGGCTACCGTGAAAACCATCCAGATACCCGAACTGAAGAATGACACGAAGGCGCAAATCATACTTGGCAATACGTATCATCTCTATCTCCGTCCGGGTATTGATGTGTTGGAAAAGGCGGGCGGGCTTCACAGATTCAACGGCTGGGACAGACCGATGCTGACCGACAGCGGCGGCTTTCAGGTGTTCTCGCTGTCGGAGAACCGCAAGTTGCGGAAGGAAGGTGCCGAGTTCCGCTCGCATATCGACGGCTCCAAGCATTTGTTTACGCCGGAGAAGGTGGTGGACATTCAGCGTTCCATCGGTGCGGACATTATCATGGCGTTCGACGAATGTTGCCCCGGCAATGCGGAATACGGCTACGCCAAGCAATCGCTGGAACTTACGGAGCATTGGCTGGGGCGTTGCCTCAACCGGTTTAACACGACCGAACCCAAATACGACTATGCGCAAAGTCTCTTCCCCATCGTGCAAGGTTGCGTATATACCGACCTGCGCCGGCGGTCTGCGGAACGTATCGCCGGACTGTATGCCGACGGGAATGCCATCGGCGGTCTTGCCGTAGGCGAACCGACAGAGAAAATGTACGAAATGATAGAGGTAGTGAACGCCATCCTCCCCGAAAACAAGCCGCGCTACCTGATGGGGGTCGGCACACCCGTAAACATACTGGAAGGCATCGAGCGGGGCATTGACATGTTCGACTGCATCATGCCCACGCGCAACGGGCGCAACGGTCAGCTCTTCACCCGCTTTGGCACAATCAACATGCGCAATCGCAAATGGCGGGACGACTTCTCCCCCATCGACACCGACAGTCATTCCTACGTTGACCTGCTTTATACGAAAGCCTACCTGCATCACTTGATCAATGTGCACGAGTACTTGGGTCTCCAAATCGCCTCACTGCACAATCTGGCGTTCTACCTTTGGCTGACGGGGGAGGCACGGCGGCATATCGCCGCAGGGGACTTTGGCACGTGGAAAAGCGGCATGGTGTCTCAACTTTCCAACCGTTTGTAGGATGAAAGGCGTCATTAACCTATTAGACTTTATCGTATTTAACAGTACCATATATGGAAACAAATACACCAGACAAAGACAGGCAGGACAGGATACGGTTTGTAACTTATATAATCCCGAAGTTTGCCGATGAGTATAAAATGGACAGACAGGAGGCTTACTTTTATTTGAAGAAATACGGAGGTATTGATTTTATATTCAGGCACTGGTGGGCATTGCATACCGATAATCCGTTTTGGGCGGTAAGGGATATACATGAAGTTTGTTATCAAAACGGAGGGTTACGATGAGGGTATATCATGGCAGTTATGTAAAAATAGACAAAATCAATTTGTCAAAATGCCGTCCTTACAAGGATTTCGGTAAAGGATTTTATGTTACAAAGATACGTTCCCAAGCAGGATATTGGGCAGAAAGAAGAGGCGAGATACGCCAAACCACAGGCTTTGTAACGGAATTTGAGTTTGTAG
>LBCX01000395.1 GCA_001657575.1 Bacteroidales bacterium Barb4 | reverse complement strand
GTAGCGGCGTCCAACGAGGTGCAGCGGCTGACGGCTGCACTGCAACATCCATCCCTTCAATCGCCGGAACACGTGACGCCCCTGACATCTGACGCGCAGGTGGATGCTTTGGCAGGGGTTTTTGGTCTGGTGACGGATGCCGTGAAGAAGGAGCACATTGGTCTCGCGCTTTCCATCCTCTTGGCGTGCTTCATCGAGGTCGGCTCGGGTGTCGGGTTGTTCATGGTGACGACGCCGTGGCGGGCGAAGGAGGTTGAGGCAGCGAAAACCCTATCCGTACCTAAGAAGGTTTTGGGCCATGTAGACACTTACATGTTGGCGCGCATTGAACCTGGCGAGGACCTGCTGTCGGTAAAGGTATTGCATGAGGATTATGCGCGCTGGTGTTTGTCCATCAATGCGGTTGCTTACACGGAGGCCGAGTTTTCAAAGAGGTTGGATGTGCTGGCGGCCGAAGCGGGTATCGCCACGACGACCCGCGCGCAAAGGCCATACCTCGTGAATGTGCGGCTTGCGGTCGTAGCAAAGGGGGATATGGCGTAGCGAGGAGCAGCTAGGAAATTTGGTTTGCAGGTCGATAGGCACGTCCGTACGTTGAAGGCGGAGGTGACCATGAACGAGTTGAAGCGGTATTACCTCAATAACGAGCCTTGCCTGACGGATTACGCGATGAAGGTGTTTCAGCACGAGATGGAGCGGTCGAAGAGGCTGCGGGTAGAGGAACTGTCTGTTCGGGGTGTGCACCTGGCGAGCCTGAAAGTCGTGTTGATCAAGGGTTACCCCTATTATCACGACGAGCGGCTGAAGGAGTTCCGGCGGGTTGGCGGCCCGCACATGGTTTTGACCTATCAGCAGTTTGAGTTGCTTAATGAGAAGGATCAACGTTTGATCATTCCCACGGGTGATGCCTTCAAGAAGGCGATGGCGAAGGAGATGGCGTTCTGGAGGCGGGAAAAGGAGAGGCATGCGGATAGCGACAGGGGGGAATGATGAAGGACGCGCACCGGTATTGCGACATCTACCTCAACAACCAACGCTACCGTTTCGATGCTGCGCGCAGGGTCTTCATGTCGTCGTCGGGGCTGGAGCCCCGCGTGGTGACAATGGATGAAGTGGAACGTGGGCACGTGCATGCCGCGTTGTGGCGGGCTTATGTGGTTGGTGGGGTTCCTTACTATTACGATGAAGTGAGGGATGAACTGATGCGGGCATCAAATCCTTCGAAGAGATTGGGGGTGAATGATTATACGGCCTTGATTGAAGTTGGTGCTGTCAGCGCTCCACGGGGTGATGTGTTTAAGGCGATTATGGACAAGGATAGAGCCCTTCATGAGCGGGTGCGTAGAAGTGAGGAACGCGACCGTTGAGGAGAGGTCTCATGAAGGAGCTACCTACGGTTTTTCTCGATAACATCCAGTTCCGCTATGACCCCGAGCGGGGCTTGTTTTCTTGCCTGTCGATTGCCAGCTGGGACATGACCCTTGAGGAGGTGCGGAGGAAGGGGGTTACGGTGTCGTTCTACGAGGTGACTGTGGTGAGGGGCATTCCGTATCTGTTCGATGAAAAGGCGGATACGTTCTACCGTCTGGGCAATTCAAACGTGCGGATAAGTGGCGACGAGTTTTATCTGGAGGATTTGCGGGGGATGGTGAGTTACCCGGATGGGGAGGAATTTCGCAAAGTGGTGGCGCGGGAGAGGGATTACATGGCGGGGCTTAGCGCGCTGCGGCAAGAGGACAGGAGTAGCGACCGGTGAACGTGCTTTCGGTGGAGTATCTGCTGCTGGTGATATGCGCCGTTTGCGGGCTCGGCGCGGTTTCGGGCCTTGTGGTTGTGCCGGTTGGGATGGCGGGCCTGTGTGTCACGTCGCTTCCGAAGTATCAGGCGTTCTGGCAACGGGCCAATGACGTGAACAGGCTCGGCGCCGTGAAG
>LBCX01000098.1 GCA_001657575.1 Bacteroidales bacterium Barb4 | reverse complement strand
AAAAGCTGAATCTCCTATGCTTTTTAAATTTCCGGGTAAAGTGATTGACATTATTAAACCGCCACAACCTTCAAAAGCACGTTCTCCAATCGTTTCGGCACTTGCTATCTTTAATGAAATCGAAGAGCGGCAATTGAGAAAAGCTGAATTTCCTATGCTTTTTAAATTTCCGGGCAAGGTGATTGATGTTAAACTGTTACAACCTTCAAAAGCACGTGCTCCAATCGTATCGGCACTTGCTATCTCTAATGAAGGCAAAGAGGAGCAATCGAAAAAAGCTGAATCTCCTATGCTTTTTAAATTTCCGGGTAAAGTGATTGACATTATTAAACCGCCACAACCTTCAAAAGCACGTTCTCCAATCGTTTCGGCACTTGCTATCTTTAATGAAATCGAAGAGCGGCAATTGAGAAAAGCTGAATTTCCTATGCTTTTTAAATTTGGGGGTAAGAAGATTGATTTTAAGCTGCCACAGCCCTCAAAAGCACGTTCTCCAATCACTTCTGCACTTGCTATCTTTAATGAATCCGAAGAGCGGCAATTGAGAAAAGCTGAATTTCCTATGCTTTTTAAATTTCCGGGCAAGGTGATTGATTTTAAATTGTTACAGCCTTCAAAAGCACGTGCTCCAATCGTTTCGGCACTTGCTATCTTTAATGAATCCGACAAAGAGCGGCAATTGAGAAAAGCTGAATCTCCTATGCTTTTTAAATTTTGGGGGAAGAAGATTGATGTTAAACTGTTACAATCTTTAAAAGCACATTCTCCAATCATTTCTGCACTTAATATGCTTAATGAATCCAAAGAGATGCAATTGAGAAAAGCTGAATCTCCTATGCTTTTTAAATTTGGGGGTAAGGAGATTGATTCTAATTTGTCACAACCTTCAAAAGCACGTTCTCCAATCGTCTCTGCACTTAATATATCTAATGAAGTTAGGGAAAGGTTGATAAAAGCCTCCTTTCCTATGCTTTTTAAATTTTTGGGCAAGGTGATTGATTTTAAGCTGTTACAACCCTCAAAAGCACGTTCTTCAATCATTTCTACACTTACTATCTTTAATGAATCCGAAGAGCTGCAGTTGAGAAAAGTCTTCTTTCCTATACTTTTTAAATTGTTAGGTAAAATGATTGATTTTAAGTTGTCACAACCTTCAAAAGCACGTTCGCCAATCGTTTCGACACTTTTTATATCGACTGCAGTCAAAGAGCGGCAACTGAAAAAAGCTGAATCTCCTATGCTTTTTAAATTTGAGGGGAATTTGATTGATGTTAATCTGTTACAGCCTCCAAAAGCACGTTCTCCAATCGTTTCTGCACTTAATATATCTAATGAAGTTAGGGAAAGGTTGATAAAAGCCTCCTTTCCTATGCTTTTTAAATTTTTGGGCAAGGTAATTGATGTTAAGCTGTCACAACCCTCAAAAGCACGTTCTCCAATAATTTCTGTACTATTGATCTGTAATGAAGTCAAAGAGCTGCAATTGAGAAAAGTCTTCTTTCCTATACTTTTTAAATTCCCGGGCAAGGTGATTGATGTTAAATTATTACAACCTTCAAAAGCACGTTCTCCAATCGTTTCGACACTTTTTATGTCGACTGCAATCAAAGAGCGGCAACTGAAAAAAGCCGAATCTCCTATGCTTTTTAAATTTGAGGGGAATTTGATTGATGTTAATCTGTTACAGCCTCCAAAAGCACGTTCTCCAATCGTATCTGCACTTAATATATCTAATGAATCCAAAGAAAGGCAATTAAGAAAAGCTGAATTTCCTATACTTTTTAATCCTTTAGGGAAAGTGATTCTTTTTAAGTTTTCACATTTTTCAAAAGCTGATTCTCCAATAAGAGTTATCGTTTCAGTTGTTATCTCTATCTCATTTAAAAAAAAATTATTGGCAAAAGCTTTTGCACCAATAGAAACTACTGTATACGAAAGCGTATCAACCTGAATTACCCCTGGAATTGATAACGTGCGATCTTTGCTGTCACCCATATCAGATACCGTTGCCGTAAAATCATTATCATCTAAAATATAATTTATACCGTCAATTTTTTCAGCCTGACTTTGTTGCAAACAACAAATCAGACAAATCAACGCAATCAGTTTCCTTTTCATGACATGACTTTTATTAAAACCGTGGAATGGGCATTACGACAAGGCGGCTAAGGCTTCCTTTATGCGGCGGACGGCTTCGACAAGTGACTCATCGGAAGTGGCGTAGGAGAAGCGCAGGCAATCGGGTGCTCCAAAAGCTCCTCCCCCTACGGCTGCCACGTGTCCCACTTCGAGGAGGTACATGGCAAGATCGGCAGCATCATTTATTTTCCGACCGCCGGCACTTTTGCCGAAGTATGCCTTTACATCCGGGAAAAGATAGAAAGCCCCCTGCGGCACATTCAGCATGATGCCCGGAATATCCCTGAGCAAATCAACCGTCAGATTGCGGCGGCGGAGAAACGCTTCACGCATCTGCCCCACACATGACTGGTCGCCCGCAAAAGCTACCGCTGCTGCTTTCTGTGCAATTGAGCTGGCTCCCGATGTATATTGCCCCTGCAACTTATTGCAAGCCTTCGCAATCCAAAGCGGAGCGGCAATGAATCCGATGCGCCAGCCCGTCATTGCATACGCCTTGGATACCCCGTTGATTACCACCGTCCGCTCCTTCAATTCCGAAAATTGCGCAATGCTCTCATGCCGTCCGGCGTAGTTGATATGTTCGTAAATCTCATCGGAAAGAATAATTATATTCGGGTGTTTGGCAAGCACCGCCGCCAGTCCCTTCAATTCCTCCCGACTGTAAACGCTTCCGGTCGGGTTGGACGGAGAGCAGAGAATCAACGCCTTTGTCTTCGGAGTGACAGCCGCTTCCAACTGTGCCGGCGTAATCTTGAAATCCTGCTCGATACCCGCATATATAATGACGTTTTTCCCCTCTGCCAGCTTCACCATCTCCACGTAGCTCACCCAATAAGGAGCGGGAATTATCACCTCATCGCCCGGATTGACAATGCTCAGCAGCGTATTGCAAACCGACTGCTTCGCACCGTTGGAAACGATAATCTGATCCGCCGTATAATCCAACCCGTTTTCCCGTTTCAGTTTGCCGACAATCGCTTTGCGAAGGTCTGCGTATCCGGGTACCGGCGAATAGAATGAAAAATTATCGTCAATCGCCTTTTTGGCAGCCTCCTTGATATGATCCGGCGTGAAAAAATCCGGTTCCCCTACACTTAAATTGATAACATCAATACCCTGCGCTTTGAGTTCGCTGCTTTTTTGAGACATCGCCAGCGTTTCCGAAGGCGACAGGCTTGCTAAACGGTCTGAAACTTGTGTCATATCTTATTTTTTATTAAAAATCACGGGCAAAGGTAGAAGAATTAACCGGCAGAAACCGACCGCCGGCAGTCAAAAAATCCCACCTTTATATAGATCGTCAAAATTAGGCTGTTCCGCACCGTCCTCTTCATTGGCGGCGGCAAGTTTGCGGGCGGTAGCAAGGTCTTCGAGCGCACCCTCCTTATCGCCGTTGAGTTCTTTGGCTCGCGCCCGTTCCACATAAGCTCGTGCGAATTGTTCGTTCTGTTCCAAAGCCTCGTCGAAAAGGGCAATGGCGGCATCGTATTTCCTGCTGGAAATCAAGGAACTGCCGAGCAGAAGAAAGGCTTCTTCATTGAAAGGATTCAACTCCAGCACCTTGCGGTAATCGCCCTCCGCCGCATCCGTATCGCCCAGATGCGCCTGAATACGTCCGCGCAAAAGATAAGCAGCCTCCTCTTCGGGCGCAAGGCGGATGGCACTCAGCGCATCGGCAAGAGCCTCCTCCCCTTGCTGCATGTCCAAATACACTTCGGCACGCAAAAGAAAAGCATCGGCAAAATCATCCTTGAGACCGACAACCTTCGTCAGGCAATCCGCAGCGGCGGCAAAATCACCGGCGGCACGGCGGGCTTTCGCCAGCAGGAAACCAGCAACGGGATTGGCTTCATCCGTCTCAACGGCACGAAGACAGTCGGGCACAGCCTCTGCGCCTCTTCCCGTTTGGAAAAGAAGATGGGCGCGCGTCAGCAAAAGCTCCATATTATCCGGCTCCATTTCAATCATCTCATTCAGGACGGGCAACGCCTTTTCCGGCTCGTTAGTCGCAACGTAAGCCGACACCAGATAATTCATCGTCTCAAAATCCTTTTGAATACGCAAAGCCTCCGTAAAACATTTGACGGCATAATCCGCGCGGTTAATCCGCTGCGCCCGCATTCCGTCAAACTTCAAAATGTCGAACTTTTTCCGCTCGTCCTTCCGCTCGCCCCCGTCCGCCTCTTCTTTTTTGGAGGAAAATAAAGAGAAAAGAAAATTGCCCATACCGTACCTGCCGTTTTATTGCCCGCAAAAATAACAAATCCGCCGAAACAACAGCTATACCCCGACAAACGCATTATATGGATATGCCAACCAAATTATTTCGGGAGCAAACGCCCTTCGCTTGCCTTTGAAGTCCGACTTTACTCTTTTCAAATCTTCTCGGTTTACTCAAAAAGCCTTTCAATGATTCATTTTTTCTCCCCAAAATAGCAAAAACACAACATTTAATGTTGTTTTCTGCCGAACAATATATGCCGTTTGCCGGGAGGACCGGGGAGGCGTTGCATAGTAAAGCCGGCAGCTTGCATTCGGCGGCGGACTTCGCCTTTGGCGCAATAGGTAACGATGACAGCGGCGGGGGAGGCTACAGTGTAGAGTCTGTCGAAGAGTTCCCTGCTCCACATTTCCGGCTGCTTGTCGGGGGAGAAGGCGTCGAAATAGATCAAATCAATGTTTGAGGGGAATTCGAGGCGGTTACAGTCCCCTTCTGTTTTATGGAGGGTGAAGGAGGGGGTTATATTGACGGGGCGGTTCCATGCCGCTTTGTGGAGGGCATCAAACAGTTCTTTCCATTCCTGCCAAATCATTTCTCCATAGTTTAGGGTAACGGTAAGGGACTTTTCCAGAGGATAGAGTTCAATGGTATAATAATGGATATGCAGGGCGTTGGTCTCTGCCTCTTTTAAGGTTAGGAAGGCATTCAAGCCAGTACCGAAACCGATTTCCAGCAGGCGGATGTGTTGTTTCCCCGTCTGCCGCAAACCTGCTTGTATAAAGATGTGTTGCGATTCCTGCAAGGCACCGTTTACCGAATGGTAATGCTCGTCAAGCGAAGGGACGAAAAGGGTATGGCTGCCGTCGGCGGTTGTCTGTAATTCCTTTTTCAAGTCTAAATCTGCATTTTTAACTATCGAATGAGACTGCCAGAGATAACCCGTTTGATGTAAACGAAATTACGACGGATGACGTAAAGGATTGCCATCTTTTTGTAGTTAATACGCCGCGCATCCTCTCCTTTGCACAGAAATTGGATATAGGCACTTTGGCTGACGGCAAAGCAATCGGCGCGGGTAGCAAGTTTATTGATGGATGCTCTTAACCCTTTCATGTAATCGGAAGCGATTTCCGGTGCTTTCAAATCATTACTGATGTAGGACTCCAACTTGATCATATCAATCTCTGCATCCACAGAGAAAGTAATCGTATATGTTTTCATAGTTAATCGTCATGGTCTGGTTATTCTAATGTGCGTAAATCAACTCCGTAGTGCTTGGCGAGGTTGCTATACATTCTCTCTAATACTACCTCCCAAGGCGTGCCTATGGGATCGCCGTATTCATCGATCGGGATGCCTAAACGCTTGGCTTCATCTATGTCCGCTTGGGTAGCTTTGGGTCTTTCTTTGGTGATAATCCGGTCGGCGATGGATCTTTTTTCCATAATGTTGGTATATATAAGTTATATTAGCGGGAATTGCGTTTGCGCTCTGTCTCGTCTAAGGTGATTTTGCGCATACGCATGGCGTTGGGGGTAATTTCCACGTATTCGTCCGCCTTGATGTATTCGAGGGCATCTTCAAGACTGAAAATAACGGGGGGGGCAAGGGCGACCTTGTCATCGGAGCCTGAGGCACGCATATTGGTGAGTTTCTTCGACTTTGTCACGTTTACCACCAAATCGCCTTCCTTCGTATGCTCGCCGACTACCTGCCCGGCGTACACTTCATCGCCCGGCGAAATAAAGAAGCGTCCGCGGGATTGGAGGTTGTTCAGTGCGTATGCAAAGGCTGTCCCCGTTTCCATAGCGATGATGGAGCCGTTCATGCGGCGGTCAATCTCCCCTTTCCACGGCTGATATTCAAGGAAGCGGTGCGCCATGATGGCTTCGCCGGCAGAGATGGTCAGTACGGCGTTGTTCAGTCCAATGATTCCGCGCGAGGGAATGTTGAACTCCAGTTGCATACGGTCGTTCTTGCTTTCCATCATGGTCATTTCGCCTTTGCGCTTGGTGACGATGTCAATGATGCGGCTGGCGTTTTCTTCCGGCAGGTTGACAGTCAACTGCTCGACCGGTTCGCATTTCTGCCCGTCAATCTCCTTGATGATTACTTGGGGCTGACCCACTTGCAGCTCATAGCTTTCGCGGCGCATCGTCTCAATAAGTACGGAGAGGTGGAGAACACCGCGCCCGAACACAAGCCACGCATCCGCCGTGTTTGTCGAGGAAACGCGCAAAGCGAGGTTTTTATCCAGCTCCTTTGTCAGGCGGTCGAAGATATGGCGCGAAGTGACAAATTTGCCGTCCTTTCCGAAGAAAGGGGAATTGTTTATCGTAAAGAGCATTGACATGGTCGGCTCATCAATGGCAATGGTGGGAAGGGCTTCGGGAGCATTGAAGTCGCTCACGGTTTCTCCGATTTCAAAACCTTCGATACCGATAAGGGCGCAGATGTCGCCGGACTTCACCGACGGCACTTTCGTCCGCCCCAATCCTTCAAACACATTCACTTCCTTGATTTTGGACTTCACCACCGACCCGTCACGCTTGCAAAGCATCACGTCCTGCCCTTCCTTCAACTCGCCTCTGTGCACACGCCCAACGGCAATACGCCCGACGTATTTGGAATAGTCCAGCGAAGTGATAAGCATTTGCGAAGCCCCTTCCAACACTTCCGGTTCGGGAATATGCGTAATGATGGCATCCAAGAGTGGCACGATGTCTTCCGAAGGCTTCTGCCAGTCGTCCGACATCCATCCTTGCTTGGCAGAACCGTAAATCGTTGGAAAATCCAACTGTTCTTCGGTGGCATTCAGGTTGAACATCAGTTCAAACACCATCTCCTGCACTTCCGACGGGCGGCAGTTCGGCTTGTCCACCTTATTAATAACAACGATGGGCTTCAACCCCAACTGTACGGCTTTCTGAAGCACAAAGCGCGTCTGCGGCATGGGTCCCTCAAAGGCATCCACCAAAAGCAGACAGCCGTCCGCCATATTGAGCACCCGCTCCACTTCCCCGCCGAAGTCGGCGTGTCCCGGCGTGTCAATAATGTTAATCTTGTATCCTTTATAATTGATAGAAACGTTTTTGGCGAGGATAGTGATGCCGCGCTCGCGTTCGAGGTCGTTACTGTCGAGGAATTGGTCGGGTTCCGCCTGCCCTTCGCGAAAGAGCTTGCCGGCTAATAACATTTTATCTACAAGGGTCGTCTTACCGTGGTCAACGTGTGCAATGATTGCAATGTTCCGGATATTCTGCATTTACTTCTGATTTTTTAACGGGCGCAAAGGTATTGAAATTTCCATACCTTTGCGCCTCAAATTATTATTATGGGAAGATTCAATAAATTACAGACACTGAGCACTATGCAAGCCACCAGCATGGTTCCCGTCTTCTATCACGCAGATGCAGTAGTGGCGCAAAACGTGCTCAAAGCCTGCTATGCCGGCGGCGTGCGCGTCTTTGAGTTTACGAACAGAGGCGACTTTGCGCAGGAAGTATTCGCCGTGCTGGCAAAGTTTGCGGCAAAGGAATGTCCGGAGATGATACTCGGCATCGGCTCCATTGTCGATCCGGCAACGGCAGCCCTGTATCTGCAATCAGGGGCGAACTTCGTAGTCGGGCCTTGTTTCAATCCGGAGATAGCCAAAGTGTGCAACCGCCGCCTGATACCTTACATACCGGGATGCGGCTCGGTGAGCGAGATAGGAAACGCACAGGAAGCCGGTTGCGACGTATGCAAGATATTTCCGGCAGGGAACGTAGGCGGTCCCTCTTTTGTCAAAAACGTAAAGGCACCGATGCCCTGGTCTATGCTGATGGTAACGGGCGGCGTGGAGCCTGCCGAAGCAAATCTGAGCGCATGGATAAAAGCGGGTGTAACCTGCGTAGGCATGGGTTCCAACCTTTTCCCGAAAGAAGTCATAGCAGCTGGAGAGTGGGATAAAATATCCGCGCTCTGCAAGGAAGCGTTGGCTGTTATCGGGAAATGCAGATGAATATAAATCCCTAACAAGATTTGGAACCTTGTTAGGGATTATTATGTTACGTCATCGGTAAATACCCCGGGGGTCAGAAAGTGAAGACCTGCAATTGCAGCATCAACTGCCCGTGCGTTTTGGAGGATACTTTCCCTGCCTTATCCTGTACGCCCTTGTTTACGGCGAGGTAGGATAATTTAAGGCAGGTGGCATATTTGTTGAAGAAATAGGTGAAGCCGCCGCCGACAAGAGTGTTCGTGTTCAGTTCGTCAAAGTCGGAAGCCAACAGTCCGCCGCGCTGGTTGTCCTGCGAATTAATATCCTGACGCTCGTAGCGCACCCACGGCTGGAGTTTGCAGGCTTTGATATAGTATCCCAGTTCCAACAGCTGGACGTTCTGCGTGGGAATTGCTGTGGCGAAAGAATACTTGCTCTTCAAGTCATTTCCCCCCGTCTGGTAAGTGAAGCCCCCGACGGCGGTAAGCGACCCTGCCGCCCCCAGCGGATAGTCGAAAAAGACATCACCCCCTGCGGCAACATACGAACCCTGCGTATCGAAACCGCCGCCGACGGTCAGTGTTTTGCCTTCGCCCAAGTTGCTTCCGCGCCCCCGGTCAATATCCATAAAGTTATATTCCAAACGCCCAACCTTGCGGAAAGGCGCATTCTTCTGCCCTTCAAAATCGCGCTTGCCGGCATAAGCGGCTACGCTGTACTTGAATTTACGATCGTTGAACGTACCCCAGAGATTCACCCCCACGTCGCGACCGGCATCCGTATGCAGCGCGTCCGTATAAGCACATTGATAATAGGCAAAATCCTCCAGCAGGAGCCGTCCGGCGGACAATAACGGGTCGCGGGTATGCGAAACCATCATCTTCCCGGCAGAAATCACAAAATGGTCATTGAAAGTGTGGTCATACTGCGCTTCCAGCACCCGCATACCCAATGTATTCGGCTTGTTGAGGCTGTACGGCGAAGTCATGTTCGTCTGAATAAAAAGGTAGTCCTTCTTTGTCACTTGCGATTCCACCAGAAACCGCAACCTGTACAAAGTCATGTCCGATGCCCAGTCTTTGTCCGCCTCGCCGCTGAAGCCCTTTTGTTCGGCAACCGCATAGCCCTGCATTAACACACCCGCATGGAACGACGGCTTGCCGTCTCCATTTTGCGCCTGAACACTCAAACAACTCCCTCCCAATACCAAGAAGAGAAGCGCACATAAACTGTTCTTGCAATTTTTCATAAAGAATATAATTAGTTAGTTATTTAGTGATGTTACGCAGTCATCCCAAGGGGACGGGAGATTTCAGCCCCACATGCAGCGAAGCGGAATGTGGGGTTAAGACAAGTATATACCAATAAAGGTCTGAAAGAACTATACAAACTACAAACGATAGTTTACAATGCAATATATATTCGGTCGTCCTTTCAGGACTTCCTTATCGGCATCATCTTTAACCCCACATTCCGTTTCACTGCATGTGGGGCTGAAATCCTCAGTCCTTTCAGGACTTCTGCGTAACATATCACTAACTAACCGATATTACGCAGATATCTCGGTCGGTTGCCTAACAACAGTATTTGCCCATCAGCTTCTGCGCTTCGGCTTCGGACAG
>LBCX01000394.1 GCA_001657575.1 Bacteroidales bacterium Barb4 | reverse complement strand
GGTAGAAAGCGTTACCATCCATGCACCCGCTACGGAGATGTTCAGCGAAACCACGCTTGCCTTTACGGCAGGCATCAGCCCGAACGGAGCCGAGCCGGGCGTAACGTGGGCAAGCAGCGACAATGCCATTGCCACCATCAGCGAGGCAGGCGTACTGACGGCACTGCCAACCGATGCAAAGGAGGATAAAACAGTAACCATCACCGCCACCACCACAGGCAAGAAAGCCGACGGGCAGTCGGCAACGGCAACGAAAGATATTATCGTAAAACCTTACGCGCACGTAACAGGCATTGATTTGACGCCAAGCGTGCGTATGGTCAATAACTCAGGCAACGTAAAGTATATCGGCTACAAAGCCTTGCCTGAGGATGCCAACAATCCCAAACTGCACTGGACAGTAAGCGAAGCAGGCGTTATGAAGATAGACACCATAAGGAAAGACGGCATAGTCAAACTGACGGAGCCAACAACAGGCTATAATGGCGTGGTCACGCTGACGGCAACCGCCGAAGACGGGGGGGTTACCGCCCAATGCGAGATAATCGTGCAAGACGGGCATTATACCGACGGGGTATTCCTTGTAAACGAAGGAAATATGAATACTATGACAGGCTCCGTAAGCTACCTCTATCCGGACGGCAGTTGGGAGGAGAACATAGTTGCCGGCGGCACCACCGCACCATTCGGCACCATTTACGGCGGCAGGTTCTATTACACTACCAAGCAAGAGATAGACGTGGCAGCATTTGATGCCGTCACCATGGCTCCGGGCATCTACTGCTTGGACAAAGACAAAAACAATCCGAACGCTATGGACGGGCGGGCTTTCGTAGGCGTGGATGAGCATACAGGCTATTTGAGTTCAAGCAACGGCATCCATGTATTCGATTTGGATGTTCCCATTACCCCCTACGGTTCTTATTCTCCTTTGCAGATGATAGAAGGCACCCAAAGCGGCAACGGCTTGTACACAGGGCAGATAGGTACAATGGTGCGTGCAGGCAACCATGTGTTTGCCGTATGGCAAAACAAAGGCATCTTGGTGATAAACCCCGAAACGCATACGGTGGATACGATGTTAAGCAGCGGCGAAGAGAAATACGGCACGCTGACGCAGTCGAAAGACGGATACCTCTGGGCTGGCACTACCTTGCAGGCAACGGGCGAACTGGATGCTGACGTGGCGCACAATGTGATTGCACGGATAGACCCTTGGACACTGGAAACAAAGAACATTCTTCTGCCCGAAGGCTATGCGGGACCTACCGCCACATGGGGGGCATGGCAATTCGACCCCATTTGCGCAAGCACCAAGGAGAACAAGCTCTATTGGAGTTCGGGCGGATGGGCAGCCAAACATATCTATGAGTATGACGCTACCACCGGAAGCATCAAAACGCTGTTTGACTTCAACAAATATGAAGACGGCTTGTGGGGCATGTACGGCACAGGCATCGGCATTCACCCCGAAAGCAACATCATCTACGCCTTTCTCTGCTATAATTTTGTACCTGTCCCTGCTAACAGGAACGTTTGGCGGGTACTAAGCATCAATGCAGAAACCGGAGAGATTATAGGAGAATTTGATATGTCCAAACAATACTGGTTCCCTGCCATGTTTGTATTCCCCGACAATGCCGCCCCTGTTATCTCCCTGAGCACGGCAAGCATCGCGGGCGAAACGCGCCTCTTCTTGGGCGACAAGGTAACCGATGCCGACAACCTCGATGCCGCCATCATCAAAAGCATCACGGGTATTGGCGATAAAACACTGATAAGTGCCCGCATCTGGCGCGACTCGCTGATTATCGCCCCGCTCAAAACGGTAACGGAAGACACGCCGACCGCGCTTACCCTCAAAGTCAATTCCAACGGAAAAGTGATAACAAAAGAAATTGCCGTCACCGTCAAGGCGAATGCGGTAATCAACATCCCCT
>LBCX01000393.1 GCA_001657575.1 Bacteroidales bacterium Barb4 | reverse complement strand
CAGATGCCCTGAAAGGGCAAGAGATTTCAGCCCCACATGGAGCGCAGTGGAATGTGGGGTTAAGGAATGTGGGGTTAACGGAAAGGGTAGCCCAATGAAATCCTGAAAGGATGATACAAATACAAACCATATAACTGTTTTTCAACTGTAAAGTTGGATATAGTCACCTAATTTACATCATCTGCTTATAACAGTTGGGCGGATAACAGGACTTTTCAATTTTATCCGTGTTTATCCGCCCAATCCGCACTGTCTGTGTAATCCGTGTAATCTGTGCCTGATTATCCGAAGTCATCAAAGTGCAGCATCTCGCGCGGCACTCCCAGACTGTCCAGCATCCCTTCCACAGCCTTCGCCATCGGGCCGGGACCGCACATGTAAAATTCGATGTCTTCCGGTGCCTCGTGGTCTATCAGGTAATGGTTGAGGATGACCTGATGGATGAAGCCGACGTAACCCGTCCAATTGTCTTCGGGACGCGGTTCGGAGAGGGCGATGTTGAACTTGAAGTTCGGGAACTCCTTCTCTATCGCGCGGAAGTCTTCTTCGTAGAATATCTCGTTCTTGGAACGGGCACCGTACCAGTAGGAGATGGTGCGGTCGGTCGTCTTTAACGTCTTGAACAGGTGCAACAGGTGGGCACGCAACGGAGCCATGCCGGCACCGCCGCCGATGTAGAGCATTTCGCGCTTGGTGTCCAGGATATGGAAATCGCCGTAGGGGCCTGACATTTTCACCTTGTCCCCCGGTTTGAGGTTGAAGATAAAGGTAGAGCCGATGCCCGGCTTCACGGCTTTCCATCCGCCGGCGGCACGGTCGAAGGGCGGCGTGGCGATACGCACGTTCAGCGTGATAATGTTGCCCTCCGCAGGATAGTTCGCCATTGAATAGGCGCGGATGGTTTCCTCTTCGTTCTTGCACGCCAGCGACCACATCTTAAACTTGTCCCATTCCGAGCGGAAGCGTTCATCTATATCAAACTCCGTGAACTTCAAATCGTATTTGGGTATCTTGATTTGTGAATAACTGCCCGGCTTGAAGTCCATCTTTTCCCCTTCGGGCAGCCTGACGGTAAACTCCTTGATGAAAGATGCCACATTGCGGTTGGAAACAACGGTACATTCCCATTCGTTCACGCCGAACACTTCTTCCGGCACGACTACCTTCATGTTCTCCTTCACCTTCGTCTGACAGCCCAGCCGCCAATAAGCCTGCATCTGTTTGCGCGAGAAAAAGCCTGTTTCGGTAGGCAGTATATTCCCGCCGCCTTCCGGCACCTGACAGCGGCATTGTCCGCAACTCCCGCTCCCTCCGCAAGCGGAGGAAAGGAAAATGCCCTGACTCTGCAACGTGCCGAGCAGCGTGCCGCCCATCGCAACTTCAAATTCCTTCTCTTCATTCACCACCATCTTAATATTCCCCGACGGCAGCAGCTTTGCTTTGGCGAACAGCAACGCACTGACAAGTATCAGTGTTATCAGCAGGAAGATAACCGCCCCCGCCGTAATCGTCAGTCCCCCCGACATTAATAGTATCATATTATTATCTGTTTGTTATTTACCAATTAATTCATTACTCTATTTGACCGAAAACAGAAGTCCCGAAGGGACGGGATATTTCAGCCCCACATGAAGCGGAGCGGAATGTGGGGTTACGGGATGGCACACCGTCAGGGAGTCCTGAAAGGACGGCGGAAATACTATCATCCTCTAAACCCAACGTGTCGCTTCGCTTTACGTTGGGCTGAAATCCGGCATTCCTTCGGAATTTACGTAACGCCATATTTGACCGAAAACAGAAGTCCCGAAGGGACGGGATATTTCAGCCCCACATGAAGCGAAGCGGAATGTGGGGTCAAAGATAGCACACCGTCAGGGAGTCCTGAAAGGACGGCGGAAATACTATCATCCTCTAAACCCAACGTGCCGCTTCGCTTTACGT
>LBCX01000392.1 GCA_001657575.1 Bacteroidales bacterium Barb4 | reverse complement strand
CTGGTTTTGACAAGGGCGGCAGCATACATTTCCGGTTTGAGGCGGAGAGAAGGGTTGGGCGTCTCAATGCGGACTTTGGCAGTGCGGGTTGTCTTGTCGAGGATGGGGTCGATGGCGGTTATGCGACCGGTGAAGGTTTTGCCGGGCAGAGCTTGCAGGGTGTATTCGGCAAGGTCGCCGGCATGGAGAAAGGGAAGGTCGGACTCGTAGGCGTTGAATATTGTCCATACGGAGGAGAGGTCTGCGATGTCGAAGAGGATGCTGCCCGGCGTGACGTAGTCGCCTTGTTCCACCCGTTTGGCGATGATTGTGCCTGCTGTGTTTGCCGTAATGTCCATAAGAGGGGAGGCAGTGCCGGAGCGTTCAATGTCTTCAATCTGGCTGTCGGTCAGTTTCCAGAGGCGGAGCTTTTCACGGGCTGCCGCAAGGATAAGGGGTTGGAAGGATTGCGACTTGGCGGCTTCCAACAGTTCCTGTTGAGCATTGAGCAGGTCGGGGGAATAGACGGTGGCGATGGTCTGCCCCTGTCGGACGGTTTCGCCGGTGAAGTTGACAAAGAGCTTTTCGATGCGACCGTTCACGTGCGACACCTGCGAGCGGACACGCCGTTCATCGGCTTGTATCGTGCCGTAGAGGCGGATCTCTTTGACGGGCTGTGTACGGCTGACAATGGTGGTCTGGATATTTGCCAATGCCACAGCCTCGTCGGACATCATGAGAGCATCGGGGTCAAGTGCGGCACCGCTTGCCTGTGCACCTGCCGTCCGAAGCGGGATTAAGTCCATCGCGCAGATGGGGCATTTGCCGGGCTTGTCCTGACGGATTTGGGGGTGCATGGAACAAGTCCATACGTGGGATTCGCTTTCGGTATGAATATGTTCCGCAACTTCGTTGCTGTTGTTGCTATTGCCGCCGCCAAAGAGGAGCCAGCCGATGAAGATGCCGGCCGCAAGGAGGAGAGCAATGATTACTATATCTCTTGTTTTCATTTTATCAATTATTTACGGGAATGTTTGACATCATTTTCCAAATGCTTGCCACGACTGTGTTGTAGACGGAAGTAGCATCGGATTCTTTCAGTTTATAATCCAACAGCTGGCGTTGTATCTGTATCACATCGCTCAGGGCAAGCCTGCCGGAAGCGAACTCCCGAAGGGCAAGGTCGCGGGTGGTCAGGGCGAGAGCGGACTGTTTCCGATAGAGCATTATCTTGCGGGCGGCATCGTCCGACTGGTGCTTGAATTGGTAAAGTTCCGCTTGCAGACGGTTGAGGGCATCGGCATACTGCGCTTCGCTGGCACGGCGAAGGAGCTTGTTTTCCCGCAGGGCAGCTTTGTGCTTGTTGCGATAAATCGGCAGGGTGACGGACAGCATCGGCATGAACATATCCTTGCCGTTCATCTTGTCCATACTTGTTGCGGCAGGTACGGCACTCATTCCTCCCATCTCCATTCCCCCCTCTTGGGGAGCGGCGGCGGTTTTATTTATCAGCATATATTGCAAGCCGATGCCGAACATCGGGTAGCCCATCTTCCTGTCCATCTCCGCCTTTGCCGTGTAGGCAAGAGCTTCTTCGGCAAACATGCCAAGCATCGGGTTCTGTACGACGGCTGTGCGCATGATCGCCGCCGTATCCAAGAGGAAAGGGATTTGCGAAAAGCCTTCGGGAAGGATAATCTCCGTTTCGGGCGGTCGGTTGAGCAGGGTGTTGAAGCGGGCTTTGCCGGCGGTTGTTTCCGAAAGGATGCTTTCCAACGTGCTTTCCGCCTCTGCCGTTTCCAGCTGTATGCGCAAGACTTCCGACATGCCGGGGGAAGCAGCGTTCATGCCGCTCATCGTATTTCCCATGTTGCCCATGCCGCTTGCGTTGCCCGTTGCGGCGGCTTGCGGGGAAGGGGACATGTTCATTCCGCCCATTCCTCCTCCGCCTGCCGATGCTGCCTGCGGGGAAG
>LBCX01000391.1 GCA_001657575.1 Bacteroidales bacterium Barb4 | reverse complement strand
AAAAAGCATCAGCCGCTACAGCCGCCGGATGTGCCGGATAAATATTCAGCAGTTTCGTACAGTTCGCAAAAGCCCTGCCCCTGACTTCCCTCACGCTGGCCGGAACAGTCACGGAAGGCAGGGAGCTGCAACCCTCAAAAGCTGCTGTGCCAAGAATAGTCAATCCTTCCCCAAAAGTAACGGAATCAAGCAACCCACATCCCTTAAAAGCCTTTGATCCACACTCTTTTATGCTACCCGGAATGATCACGGAACGCAGGGATTTGCAACCCTCGAAAGCCGACGTATCAAGAACAGTCAATCCTTCCTCTAAAATGACAGATTCGAGATGACTGTTGCCGGCTAAAGCCTCCTTCTCAATACCCGTTACGGCATAGCTTTTCCCGAGATAAGCAAGGGAATCGGGGATCACAAGGTTGGGAGAACCGGAGTAATCTGCCTGTGTCACATCCGCATTACGGGCAACGGAAGCACTGAGATGGATGTGATCCAAATGGTAAGCTAAACCTTTGCTGCTGCCGGCATAAGGCTGTGCAGCAATGATAAGATGCCCCCACGTTGCTCCCCACTTTTCGCCTGCCCAAAAAGAGATATGAACCTTAGCAAAGGGTACACCCAAAAAGGCATTCTTGTTAAAGGGTATCGCACTCGAATCAATGTGATTAAGATAAATATCCCGTAATTCTCGACAATCTTCAAAAGCCTGATCTTCAATCCGTGTTACACTGCTTGGAATGGTTACGGAAGCAAGGGAAGGACAATCGCTAAAGACGTTTGTCCCGATGCTTGTTACCCCTTCCTCCATAACAGCGGACGCAAGGGAGTCGCATTGCTGAAAAACAGCAGATCCCCAATTTCTTATACCGCCCGGAACGATGATGGATGGTAAGGATTTACAACCTTTAAAAGCCTCATCTCCAAGATCTGTCACACTCTTCGGAATGCTTATGGATGCTAAAGAGGAGCAATCGCGAAAAGCGCCGTCGCCAATCGTTGTTACACCCTCCGCAATGCTTATGGAATCTAAAGAGGAGCAATCGCGAAAAGCGTGGTTGCCAATCGTTGTTACACTCTTCGGAATGCTTATGGAAGCTAAAGAGGAGCAACCGAGAAAAGTGGCGTCGCCAATCGTTGTTACACTCTTCGGAATGCTTATGGAAGCTAAAGAGGAGCAATTGCGAAAAGCGCCGTAGCCAATCGTTGTTACACTCTTCGAAATGCTTATGGAAGCTAAAGAGGAGCAATCGCGAAAAGCGCCGTTACCAATCGTTGTTACACCCTCCGGAATGCTTATGGAAGCTAAAGAGGAGCAATCGTAAAAAGCGTAGTTGCCAATCGTTGTTACATCCTCCGGAATTTTTACGGAGATAAGGGAACGACAGCCGGAGAAGGCTTGGTATCCGATGCGTGTTGCCCCATACTCTATAATAACGGACTTAAGGGAACCACATAACACAAAAGCGCTATCCGCAATATTTTTTACAGTGCCCGCAATAGTGACGGATGTTATAGAGTTCCGCGCAAAAGCCCCGTCTTCAATACTTGTCACGGTATATGGCATATGGAGTCCCCATCTCATTGGTTCAACTGTTGGTGGGATTACAACACCCCATCCGAAATCGCCGTACTTATGCCCGACTACAGCAGCGGTATGATCGTCATCATTGAGCGTATACCATACACCGTTTTCGTCGGTATAGTCATGGTTATAGTCATAGTCACGCGTTCCCCCATTTGCCTGAAATATGGCACCCAAGCATAACAACACCCCTATTATTCTTCTTTTCATACAATACATCATTATAAAGAGACGCCAAATGTATGACTTTTTCAATATACCCCGTGCGCCCCGTATCTGCATACCTGTTTTTATTTTACCGTGCCGCCGGCAGTACAGGGTGCGTACCGCCATAGGGGGTAATGGGGTTACCAATTGATGGGATCGCTCCCTACG
>LBCX01000097.1 GCA_001657575.1 Bacteroidales bacterium Barb4 | reverse complement strand
GACGAAGCTCTATTCCTTAGAGACGAAGCCTTATTCCTTAGAGACGAAACTCTATTCCTTAGAGACGAAGCCTTACTCTTCTTCGATACAGTCAAAATCCTCTTGTTTGTACCCCCTCTCCTTACCTGAATAACGCACTTTTAACATGTAGTGGACTTATTCCTTATACAACAAGCGTTATTCCTTAAAGACGAAGCCTTATTCCTTAGAGACTAAGCGTTATTCCTTAGAGACTAAGCATTACTTCTCTTCAGGTAGGTCCTTCGTCACTAAGACGGATGCCTTCGTTTGCGAAACTCGGTAGCAAGTCGGCGAATACAACCCCTAACACGGTTTGAAACCCTGTTATTAGGGGTGTGTATCCCGCAATTCTCGATTAAATCCCCGCTTGCGTTCCCCGAACTTCCCCTGCCTCAATGGCAAGCAATTGATCCGCCCAACGGGCTGACCATTCGCGAAGCGCGTCAATTTCCAACGGGGTAGGCACACGCGACTCGGTATGTTCGTGAATCTTCTTTGCCAGACTCCGGTAAATATCCGCTTGCACCGAAATCGGCTGCGCCTCAATCGTGGTACGTCCCGACAATTCCGCCTGCGTCACCGTAATGGAGCGTGGCACATATTCCACCACCTGCGTCCCCGTCTGCTGTGTAAAATCATCAATGATAGCCCGCTGATAGCTGCTGTTAATCGAATTGGCAATAATCCCCCCGAACAACGCACCGCCCGAATTGGAATATTTCTTAATACCCTTCATCAGGTTATTGGCGGCATAAATCGACATGAAATCGGAAGACGACACCGTAAACACATGCTCGGCAATCCCCTCGCGGATGGGAACGGCAAAACCGCCGCAGACCACATCCCCCAGCACATCATAAATCACATAATCTAGATCCAGCTCCTCAAAAATATGCTGACTCTTCAACAATTCCACCGCCGTAATAATCCCGCGACCGGCACAACCGACACCCGGAGCAGGCCCGCCGGCTTCCACACAATAAACTCCCTTAAATCCTTGAAATATGGCTTCATGCGCATCCACCTTGGGCTTCTCCCGCAACAAATCCAGCACGGTCGGGATATACTTCCCGTCCCGCAACGTATTGGTAGAATCGCTTTTCGGGTCACAACCGAACTGGAGTACCTTATGCCCCGCTTCAACAAGTGCGGCACTGATATTGGACGTGGTCGTTGACTTTCCGATCCCTCCCTTGCCATAAACAGCAATCTGCTTAATCTTTTTCGACATTATTGTTTATTTAGTTTTCCTTTATGTTATGCAAATTCCGAAGGAATGCCGGATTTCAGCCCCACATACCCAACGAACCCCTAACAGGGTTTCAAACCCTGTTAGGGGTAAACTGTTGCCCTGTAAAAACGCCGACAAATGTAGAGGCAGCTCCTAACGACTGAAATACCATATATATGGTATTATTGACAATTGTAAGCAGATCACTTATTCCTTGATAAGCAGGCAAAAAAAATCGGCAGGAAAAACAGCTTTGCTCTCTGTTCTCCCTGCCCGATTTATTTTATGGACTGCTTATTCGGCAGATGTGCAGTAATTGGCGTTTTTGTCCCACCATATCGGAGTGGAGACAACGTCCTTTCCGCCCAAGAGGGCGACACCTTTGTCGTATTCCGCTTTGTTGATTTGGGTTTCATTTTGCGGATATTGTACGCGCTTGATGAAGTTTCCCGGTTTGAGGATGTTTCTGTCGCTGTTGTTGTACAGCAGTTCATCGCGGGATATGCCCACATCCATGCGCGGGAGATTCAAGCGGCGTTTGTCGTTCCATGCTTCCATTGACATATCGGGGAAAAGTCCCAGATATTTCTGGGTGATAATCTTTTCCAGCGGGGTATTGCCTGCGCCGGAAACATCATTGAAGTTGGCACTTGTGCCGGCGGCGTTCTTTGCCGTTGAGGCGAGGTAAGCGGCGGCTTTGTCCGCTACGCCCCAAGTGGCGAATGAGGCATGTACCCCTTTTTCATATTCCGCTTTGGCATCGCCGGCAATGAAACTGCGCAGGGCGGCTTCGGCTTTGAGGAAGCAGACTTCTTCGTAGAGAAATATGTCGTAAGGACGGTTTTTGTAAGGGACACCGTTTTTGATGAGGATGCCCAGTTCAGGCCAAAGGAGTGTGCGGTAGATGCCGGAGCCGTAGTCGGTAGAAGACAGCCCGTAAGGGATACCATGCCAGTCGCCGCTTTCGTTAGCCGGATCGAACATAATCGGGGCACGCGGGTCAACCTTTGCAGGATGGACGGCGGAAAGAGGAGTTGCCGCATTGCCGGTCAATGCTGCCCGTTTGTTTGTGAGACCGGTCGGGAAATCAATACCGCCGATGCCGGTTACCAGCTTTTCAAAAGAGGAGGTCATTAGCAACGGGCCTCCCCAAGTGATTTGGAACATGGTATAGTTGTAATCCTGTCCCCAACCACCGTCGGCTTTGGGAGGCAAATAGGCGTTGTCGCCGGAACTTTCCATCACGCCCGACTGAATGGCCGCTGTTGCTTGTGCCGTGCAGAGGCTCGGATTTACTTCCGACACGCGCAAAGCCAAGCGCAGGCGCAGGGAATTGGCAAACTTTCTCCATCTGTCCGCGTCATTTCCAAACATAATATCGGATGCGGAACCATTGAACACGTTGTTTGAACTGTTTTTATCCAGCAATGCCACCGCTTCCTCCAATTCCTTGAAGAACTCCGTATAGGACTCTTCTACCGATTTATAAGGAGAATTGTCTTCTGTCTCAGTATATTTGGCAAAGGGGATAGGTCCGAAATAATCCACACCGTTTGATTGTATGAAGACACGCCATATTTTGGCTACGGCAATGGCTTTGGCAAACTGATCTTCCTTGTCGCTCAGGCTGCGGATAACAATATTCATGGAAGCGACAGAGGATTGGATACGGCGGTACATTCGCTGATTCCAGTCTTCCTCCATCCGGTAGTTCTTCGGCGCGTATGCTCCCCCGTCCAGCATTTGGGCGAAGAAGTCTATCGTCAGAGATTTGATGCGTTGTTCATCATCTCCTTCCATCGTGGGAATACTTGACCGGAAGACGGAAGCCAGACGGGCATCATTCAGGTTATAATTCACATCCTCCGTCGGCTCGTTCGGGTTCTCGTTAATTGCTGTCAGGTCACATCCCGTAAACGCCAACAGGAAAAGAGAACAGGCTATAAATGATTTTATTGTATTCATAATCTTACTTCTTTTTAGGTGAAAACTTAGAATGATACGCTCAGATTAACCCCCAGACTGCGCATCGTCGGCATGGAGGCTATTTCATACCCCTGCACACTGCTGCCGTTGCTGAAGCCGGCTTCCGGGTCGAAACCTTCCGTCTTGCTGTAAATCATAAACAGGTTACGCGCGATGAGGCTTGCTTTCAGACCGGTAAACGGTGTCTTTGCCAACAATTTTCTTGGAAACGAATAGCCGAGACTTAATTCACGGAAACGAATGCTTGTGGCATCATACATAAACGATTCGGTGATTCCGCTTAGGCTTCCCCAGTATTCTTGAGCGGATATTTTTACGTCGTTAGGTGTTCCGTCTGCCTTTACACCCGGCACGATAATACCCTCTTCGCGACCCGGCAGCGTCAGTGCCAAGTTACCCTGTCCGGTACCTGTCTGGATAGACCCCATATAGACATCGCCGCCATAGTTCAAGTCCACAAGGAAGCTCAAAGAGAAGTTTTTGTAGGAGAAATCATTTGACCATCCCAACATCCATTCGGGCTGATTGTTTCCCAAGAGTTTCATATCGCTGGCACGTACCGGTTTCCCGTCGTCGCCGATAACAATATTGTTTTTTGCATCGCGCTCGTAGGCATATCCGTATAAATCGCCGAAGGCACCGCCTTCTTCCGCTACGATTTGCAGGATAGAGATACCGGTACCGTCGCTCAATATCTGCTTCTTGGTGTCGGCGGTGAGTTCAATGATTTTGTTCTTGTTTTGCGACCAGTTTAGTATGGTTTCCCAGCTGAAGCCGGAGCTTGTTTTTACAGGATTGGCGTTGAGGGCTATTTCCCAGCCTTGGTTTTGAATGTTACCGGCGTTCACCATCTTGTAGCGGTAGCCGGTGGCGGCGGGAACGGAGATTTTCAAAATCTGGTCGAAGGCATTCTTCTTATAGTAGGAAACATCCAAACCTACGCGGTTGTCAAAGCCTTTTAATTCCAAACCCAATTCCCATGACTGGATGGTTTCGCTCTTCAATTCGGGGTTGGCAATCCAATCCTTGCTGCTTACATTGAAGACGCCACCTTTGGTGTCATAGTTGGTGGTGTAATAGTTGAGCAACTGATACGGTTCGGTATCGTTCCCCACCTGTGCCCAAGACACACGCAGTTTGCCAAAGGTCAGCGCGCCCAATTCCTTACCCATTTGATTGAGCATTTGGGAAAACACCCAGCTGCCGCCTACCGAAGGATAGAAATACGAACTGTTTTCCTTCGGAAGCGTAGAAGACCAGTCGTTACGCGCCGTCAAATCCAAATACAGATAATTCGCCCATGACAAGGAAGCCGTTGCATAGATTGAATTGATTTGCTTGCGGCTTTTCCAGAAAGATGCATCGTGCGCCTTGCCGTTGGAAATAGAATAGAAGTCGGGGATAACAAGTTCGCCGGAAAAGTCATTGTTGCTCGTGGAAGAACGGTACATTATATTACCGCCTGCCGTGCCGACAATACCGAAATCGCCCCAATTACCTTGGGCTGTAAACAGGAAGTCGGAGTTGATTTCCTTAAACCGTTCCGTTTGTACGCGGAAGCTGCCCCCTGTTTCCCAATACGGGTTGCCCGTTGCGCGGGTATGGTCATATATAAAGGTATAGTTATCCATACCGGTACGGAGTTTCAGGTTCAACCAGTCGGTAAACGTAAAGTCCAGCGCAGCCAAACTGATATAACGGTCTCTCTTGTCACTGTTCCCATTGCGGTAAGCCGACCAGTACGGATTGCGGGGAGTGCCGTTTACTGTTTTTACATAGCCGGCAGGACTGCCGTCCGGACGTTTCCAATCGCTGCCCTCGAAAGCCAGAAAGTCGGAATAACCGATACTGCGCGGCATCAACAGGTTTTCGTAAAACACATTGTTCGGGTCTTGCGCCAAGGCGATACGGTTCTTCGCGTTCTGGTTCACATAGTTCACCTTTATATCGGTAGAGAGCCACTTCGCCAGTTTCGCCGTAGAGCGCAGCGTAACAGAAGTACGATCCATTCCGCTATTCGGAAGCACCGCTTTATTATCCAAACGGGTGATGGCGGCGCGGAACGTAATATCTTCGGTACTCTTGCTGACATCCAAGCTGTTTGTCCAGCTTGACCCTGTCCGCATAAAGTCTTTGTAAATATTGTTGTCGCGTGCGGCATAAGGAAGGTTTCCCAAAGCCATCTCTTTCGTTGAGCTGTCCATTTTCGGACCCCAGCTGGCTCGTGCGTCATTGTCAAAGTTCCCGCTCGTACCCTGTCCGTACACATTCTGAAATTCGGGCGTTTGCATCGGGCTGTCAAACGTAAGGTTGGTATTGTACGAGATACCCACCCCTTTGTTTCCACTGCTTTTCTTCGTGGTAATCATCACGACACCGTTACCGGCACGACTGCCGTACAAAGCCGCAGCGGCAGGCCCTTTCAATACCGACATACTTTCAATATCATCAGGCGATATATCCGAGATGCCGGAACCCTTGTCCACAAGACTGCTGCCCCACATATCCGCCGTTGAACTGCTGAAGTTGTCAATAGGCACACCGTCCACCACAATGAGCGGCTGGTTATTCCCGCTGATGGAGTTGTTCCCGCGAATCAAAATCTTGGTAGAACCGCCCACGCCGGTACCGTTCTGTCGGATTTGCACCCCGGCAACCTTCCCCGCCAGCGAGTTTGCCACGTTGGCATCGCGGGTTTCCGTTAGTTTCTCCCCCTTCACTTCCTGCATGGCGTAACCCAGTGCCTTCTTTTCGCGTTTGATGCCCAGAGCTGTGACAACCACCTCGTCCAAAGCCTGCGAATCTTCCCGCAATTTGACCGTCAATGCAGCCTGTCCCGAATAAACAATTTCCTGTGAAACGTACCCTATGAAAGAAATCTGGATAACGTCCCCGTTCTTCACGCCGTCCAAGGCAAAATGACCGTCCGTGTCGGTAATTGTCCCATTGGTAGTACCCTTCACAAGCAGAGAAGCCCCGACCACGGAGCCAAACTCATCCTCTACCGTACCTGTCACTCTTCCGCTCTGTTCTGAAACAGCCGCGTCATACTTAACCGATGCTTCTCCTGCCATAGTGTTTCCGGAGAAACACATAGCGGCGGCAATCAAGATTAAGTTCGTAAATCTAAACTTTCTTGGCATAATTGATGATTTAGTTAATGAATAAATAATACACTGTCTCACCATAGTTCTTTTTGAACTATGGTATTTTTTTGCATACAGAAAACGCGGGTTACACAGATTTTCACAGAATTAAGAAGAATGCTCTTACTCTGTGTAATCTGTGTAATCCGCGCTTTCTGTGTGTCGTAACTGTTTGCTGTTCTTCCCATTCCCTCTTTAACTGTTACCCTAAGTTCAAAAAGAACTATGGCATCGAAGAGAATTAAGATACATTATCCTTCCTCTCTTTCTATTTTTTTGCAAACGTAGCGATAATTTTGCAAAAGACTGTTAAAGCAGATAAGATTTTCAGCACTGCCGCACATCCGTCCCCCACATCAATTTCTCGCGCAGCGTCTTGTAGAACGTCCGATTGTGAAGTTTGACAAGTTTGGCGGTATGTCCGGCTTTGGATACGGTGAAGGCATAGCCGGCGGGGAATACTTCCGAGCGACCGTCCAAGGCAATCAGGAAATTGTCGCTGCGACTTTCGACGCTGAGGGTGACGGTGGTCGTGTCGGGAATGACCAGCGGGCGCACGTTCAGCGAGTGCGGAGCGACGGGACTGAGAACAAAGCTGTTGCTCTGTGGCACAATGATAGGCCCGTTTACGCTCATTGAGTAGGCGGTCGAGCCGGTAGGAGTGGCAATAACAAGACCGTCGGCTTGGTAGGAGGTCAGATATTCATCGTCCAAAGAAGTATGAATGGTAATCATGGAGGAAGTATCGCGTTTGAGGATGGCGACTTCGTTGAGAGCATAGTTGCTGCCGGCGTATCGGCGGTCTTCCGTGCAGAGGCGCAGGAGCGGGCGTTCCTCAATGCGGAAGCGGCTGTCAAATATATCGTCCAGCGTTTCCTCTATTTCGCGGCTGCCAATATCGGCGAGGAAGCCGAGACGACCCGTATTGATGCCGAGAATGGGTATGTTTTGCTTGCCGATGCGGACGGCGGTGCGCAGAAACGTACCGTCGCCGCCGACGCTGAGAGCAATGTCCGAGCGAAAGGGTTCGCCTTCTTTCAACAGTCCTGTTTTAGGGGGGGCGTACCCGAATTTATCCGTGAGGAAGGCGTAAAAGCTGGTATCAATGTAAACTTCTGCTTTCCGGGCGTTCAATTTTTCAAACAGCTGCCTGACGATGTTATGCTTATCGGTTTGATATTCGCTGCCAAATACGCTTACTTTCATCTGTTTTCCTCTCTCCTTTTTTTGCGCAAATATAGGGAAGGCAGCGGCATAATAAAATCCAAAGGATCGGGCATCCGTTCAATTAATAGACTTTTAAGAGTAAGCAGCGTATCCGTCTTAAATCAGATTGGAAAATATGGAAAAAGAAGCAGAGAAACCTCATTTGGAAAGTACCAAACCCAAAGGGGCATTTGCGCAATATGAATGAATCAAGAAAAAAGAGCGGATGCTTCTCCGTTATTGGAATTAATCCCTACTTTTGCGCGAAGTAAATATTAACAGATGAGAATCATTCTCTCTATATTATTTCTGTTTTCCTTTCAAGCTGTCAGCTTGCTATCTGCTCAGGAGAAGGAGTCGGGGCGTGTCCGGCAACAAGTCGTGAAGCAGAATACTACCCCATCTGTAGGAATCACATCATCAGGAAACCGCGTTATTGTGTCTAATGCTCCGGTCGGGAGTAAATTGGAGATATACAGTGTGGTTGGCGTTAAAGTGCAGGAGAGGGAGATGAAACAGGCTTTCGGTGAATATGAAATGAATATTGCCAAGGGGTATTATATTATCCGTATAGGCGATACAGTACGTAAAATAGCAATCCGTTAACTGATATGCCTGAAAATACTGATATGTTGAACGATACGATAGAGAAGCTCGCCGACGAGGCATCGTACAGGCAACTGCTTCATGTCTGCCGGGACGAGGCGGCGTTGCCGTCGGGCAGGGTGCTGAGAGAGATTGTGGATTTGTGCCGTGCCGTCCTTTTCCCCGGCTATTACGGGGGGACAAGGGTGAGTGCGCTGACGATCCGCTATCATACGGGGGTGAACATTCATACCCTTCATACGCTTCTCTCCCAACAGCTTTTTGCGGGGCTTTGTTTTGCCGATGATGCCGGTGCTTCCGGTACGGCGGACGAGATAATGGTACGGGCGGAACAACTGTCTGAAACTTTCATTGCCACGCTCCCCCAAATACGTGAAATATCCGCCACCGACGCAAAGGCTATCTTCGACGGCGACCCTGCGGCACAAAACATGGACGAAGTCATTTTCTGCTACCCCGGCTTCCGTGCCATTACAAGCTACCGGATTGCTCGTCAGCTGCATTTGCAGGGCGTACCTTTCATCCCTCGGATAATTACGGAGATGGCACATTCGGAAACGGGCATTGATATACACCCCGGCGCACAGATAGGTCATCATTTTTCCATTGACCACGGAACGGGGACGGTGATCGGCGAAACAAGTATTATCGGGAATTACGTCCGCCTTTATTTAGGTGTCAGCTTGGAGGGGGCGAGACTGCCGTCCGGCGAAAACAACCTTATCCGCGGCGTTCCCCGCCATCCCATACTTGAAGACTACGTCACCGTCTATTCCAACGTTACCCTTTCCGGCAGAATACGCATAGGGAAAGGGGCGACCATCGGCGGAAACGTTTGGGTAACAAAAGACGTTCCGCCGGGGGGAAAGGTGAATTAACCATAACGGGCATTCTGCCGCATAATGACTGCCAAAAAGACGCTAATAAAGAACGCCAATATCGTCAATGAAGGTCGCCAATATACGGGATCGGTATTGATTGAGGGGGGCTGTATCGCCGCTGTGCAGGAGGGTAGCGCACCCGATGCGGCAGATGTTGATGTGATTGATGCAACAGGGATGTGGCTACTGCCCGGTGTCATTGACAGCCATGTACATTTCCGCGAACCGGGGCTTGTGCACAAAGGCGACATTGCCAGCGAAAGCCGTGCCGCCGCCGCCGGAGGCATTACCACTTTCATGGATATGCCGAACACCCTCCCGCCGACCGTTACTCCGGAAGCCCTCGCATGGAAACAAGCGCAAGGAGCCGTTGCATCCGTGATAAACTACTCCTTTTTCTTCGGCGGGACAAACGACAACGCCGATACGCTTCACCGCTTGGACAAGAGCTGCATACCGGGCATCAAACTCTTCCTCGGCTCCTCCACCGGCAATCTGCTGACCGACAATAAAAACACGTTGGAACGTATTTTCGGAGAAACCGACCTCCTGATAGCCGTACACGCCGAAAAGGAGGCTATAATCAGGCACAACGCCGCCCGCTATTCCGCCCTGCACCCTCATCCCGGCATCACTTTCCACCCGAAAATACGCAGTGCGGAAGCCTGCTACGCCTCCTCCTCCGAAGCCGTGGAATTAGCCGTCCGCCTGAATACGCGCCTGCATATCCTTCACCTTTCCACTGCCAAAGAAACGACCCTGCTGAACGGCACTATCCCATTGGAGCAAAAGCGCATAACGGGCGAAGCCTGTGTGCATCATCTTTGGTTTAGCGATACCGACTACCCGCGCCTTGGTAACCGCATGAAGTGGAATCCTGCCGTTAAAACAGCCGCCGACCGTGCCGCCCTGCGCGAAGCCTTAAACAACAACACCCT
>LBCX01000390.1 GCA_001657575.1 Bacteroidales bacterium Barb4 | reverse complement strand
AACGCTGACGTCCGGACACTGCACCGTCTTTGCTTTTATGAACACTCCCACATGTTGGACAATCCATGATGCTGTCTTTTTTTATTAACCGACAAAGATATGATTCTATGTTAATTTAACAATACCGGGAAGGTTATTACTTTCTCTTCCCGTAATGTTTTTTGATTGTCTTTTATCACTAAAATATAATCCGCTTCCTTTTCGACAATCTTTTCTGCAATAGCAGTTTGAGTTTTTGTTGCATCTGTCATGATTATACAATCCTGAGTTCTGACAATACTGACAATTCGAGTATTGTCGTTTTCGTTCCTGTTTTTCGTTGCCCTAAACAAATGTTATTTTTATGGAGGTAAAAACGAAACATGCTTTTTACTTTTTTCGAAATGATTGATTATTAACAGATTGCACGGGTTGTTTGAAAAGCGAAAAATCAGGGAAGGTTGGATTTGGTTGGATTTTGGTTGGATTTTTCGGGCAAAAAATCCACCCTTCAGTCCTTGAAGAGTGGATTTTTGAGGGGATTTTGACGGTTTAGTTGGATTTTCGAGGGGAATTTGAGAGAGGTATGTTCCGAAGTTCGTCAGGGACGGATCAGGAGGACGGGGGAATTTGTTCGAGGCTTCTTTGTGCGGATGGCACAAGGGGCTTTTTCTTTGCCGTACAGCAGGTTTTTGGGGGTTAGACGGCGGACGGTTCCACACGGACGGGGGACATGCCGGCCTGCCGGCGGTTCCGCATTCTTTTGCCCCCTTTTTCATTGCTTATCTCGAAAAAGCACGGCAACGCGAACGGGAAGAAAGTGAAGTCAAAGGAACAGGACGCGCTGCTGATGGAGCTGATCGGCTACGGGGGTAACCTGAACTACGAAAAGATCGCGGAGATGTCAATACGGTCGCTTCGCGGATGAACTGACCAGTGATGACGACAACGACGGTGTTGAACATGCGGAGAAGAGGGCTTGCGCCTGGCCGGGACGTTATGGCGCGAAGGAATACTTCAACAACAAGGCCATGCAGGTCAAGCGGAGCGGTCCGACCTGCCCGCTCTACTTCCGGACGTCGGACGGCTGGGACACGGAGCTTCTCTCCGCCGAGAAAAAAACAAACCGCAACGGTCACAGCGTTACGACATACCACAACCGCCCGACCGTGGTGGTGCTGGATCCGTTCAATCATTACATCGTCGGCTATGCGATAGGGGCTAATGAATCAACCATCCGATCTGCCAGGCGTACCGCAACGCGATGGAGCATGTGCGGGAACTGTTCGGCGGCTATTACAAGCCGTGGCAGATACAGTCGGACAACTACCAGAAAAAGAACCTCACGCCGTTTTACCAGTCCTGCACGGAGTACTACACGCCAGCGGCTGTCGGCAACGCGAAAGCGAAGATGATAGAGCCTTTCTTTCACCGATGGAACAACGAATGCTTCCGCAACAGCTCCGGTACGGGGTGAAATCCCAAAAGTTCCTTCAGCCGAGCGAGGATTTCATTGAAAGGAATAAAGCGCACTTTCCGAACTGGAACGGCGTGGTAGGACAGATAGAGAACGCCATAGCTGGCTGCCGGGCAAAGACGCGCGAGGCATACGTTGCCAAATACTTCAATGACAAGAGACTACATTCCCAGCAAGGATCAAGATTGAGATAATTGGGTTTACAATCTTATTGACAAAGCCCAGCAGTATAAAAGCACGTTTAACATTCCGGAGAAAGTACTTAGAAACTGTCTAAATTTATAATAATATAATTGAGAATCAGTTGATTGATCGGTAAATTGTGTGTATCTTTATGTTTACCAAGCACATAAAGAACGATGAATTTATATCCGACTAATCTGACCGCTCCCCAATATGATGCAATCTTGGCAATAACTTGGTGACAATCGCAGGCGTAACCATTCTTTACGGGAGATTTTTGATGCTCTTTTGGTATTGTTAAATTAACATAGAATCATATCTTTGTCGG